>CAZMDE010000001.1:0-653 GCA_964564355.1 uncultured Bacteroidales bacterium
CCGACTATCAACCAGCAGAAACAATATATCTCCACCTCAAAAACCCCGACACCCTAAACACCGCAACATACCAACTCGCATTTGCAAACGAACTCCAACCCTAAACCAATGAACAAACAAATCTTTAAATCTGATAATCTGATAATCTGATAATCGAAATACAGCCCAACCCGAAAAGCTGGAAAAAAGAGTAGGCAAAAATTTAATACATTTATTTTATGAAAAATATAGTCTTTATGTTTTTAATTACAGCTTGTCATTTATCAATTAATTGTTTCGCTATATCTATTATCCCTTCCGGTTCAACTACATTATGTAAGGGCGATTCCGTTGTCCTTAGACTTGATACTGCCAATGCACTATCCTATCAATGGAAAAAGAATGGCAATGATATTAAAGATGCTACTTTTTCAACCTATACTACCAAAGATTCCGGCTCTTATACTGTCATTGCGATATATGAATTGTTTTCAAAAGAATCAAATTCTATTAAAATTACAATTAATCTGGGTCCTTCTGTTAATATAAAATTTGACACAAACAAAATAAATTTGTTTGAAGATATGTTGGGTGATTTAAAAAATCCTTATAACATAAGTGAATTGGATTCTGAAAAAATAATTGAAATATTATTTCCTATTGTAAATCTAGTT
>CAZMDE010000001.1:663-8648 GCA_964564355.1 uncultured Bacteroidales bacterium
AGAAGATAACTTGCGGTGTTGATAGCATATCGTACACCCTCTCTCCGGATGGAACAGCTCCCTTTTTTTATCAATGGCAGCATAATGGGAAGAATATAATTGGTGCAACTAGTAATAACTTTAAAATTCTTAATTATTTTTGTCCTGATACCGGAATCTATTCTTGTAAAATAAGCAATAGCTGTGATAGCATTAAAGTAAAAGTTTTACATCTTTATATTTGGTGCTGGAGATATCATCCGTCGCTGGTAGGTTATGTAAAATATGATAACAAAGATTCAACAAAAATGAACAGTAATAATGAAAATACTCTAACTACAGTATATTTAAACATTATTAATAACGGATGTACATATATTGATTCAACAATTACAGACATGATGGGAAATTATATATTTACTAATCTAACCTGGGATACATGTAAATTGACCTGTAAAACCAAAAAAGCATGGGGTGGAAGTAATCCTGTAGATGCTCTTTTGGCAAATAGATATTACATTGGATTATTTAATATCGCAGATACCTTGAAGAAGCAAGCTGCTGATGTGAATGGTGATGGTAAGATTAATCCGGCAGACGCTCTAATGATAAACAGAAGATATATTGGGTTATTGCGTAAGTTTACTATATCAGATTGGATATTTGAATCGCCTTTTGTAATTGTCAATGGTTCAGATGAAAGAAAAAATATAAGAGCAATCTGCCGTGGGGATGTCAATGGTAGCTATGTACCGAAATAAATGTTACGAACAAATGAACAAACAAATCTTTTAATCTGATAATCGAATTCCAGCGGAAGCCGAAAAGCTGTTTAACAGAGTAGACACTAATTTAAAAAATTAATACTATGAAAAATCTATATTTCTTTTTAGCAATTAGCTGTTCTATATTGTTCAGCAATCAATCATTTTGTCAGTGGAAGCAGACAAGCGGAGCTTCGGGAAGCCAGGTTCGTTGTGTAGCTATTAATGGAGCGAATATTTTTGCAGGTACACGTGGAGCAGGTGTGTTTCTATCATCTGATAATGGAGAGAACTGGTCTGCTAAGAATAATGGTTTGACTAATGCTAATTTTTGGTCATTAGCGATAAACGAGAATAATATATTTGCAGGAAGCGATAGTGAAGCTGGTATATTTTTATCAACTGATATTGGGGAAAATTGGCGTGCTGTAAATAATGGATTGACTTTATACAATATTTTTTCAATAGCAATAAGCAGTACAAATATTTTTGCATCGCCAGCTGCATCAGGGGTCTTCCTTTCAACTAATAATGGAGAAAGTTGGATAGCTGTGAATGACGGATTAACATATTATCAGGGGTCTGATTCTACAGGAATTGATTCTTCTTATGTAAATATTTATTCTATAGCCATTAGTGGAGAGAATATTTTTGTTGGTGGTGGTGATGGGTTATTTTTATCAACCAACAATGGAGTAAAATGGAATAAATTGACAAATGCCCCACCATATGTAGAGAAAATAGTCATTAACGAGGAAAATATATTTGCAGGAACTGAGCTGGGAATGTTTATATCAAAAGATAATGGCGGAAGCTGGACTGAAATAAGCAATGGTTTGATTAATAAGGATGTCAGAGCCATAACGATAAGCGGGGAATATATATTTGCAGGAACACAGGGAGGAGGAGTGTTTATATCAACCAATAATGGTAGCAACTGGACTGCCTTTAATACAGGGTTGACCCAGAATAAAGTCTGGTCCTTAGCCATAAGCGGAGGAAATGTTTTTGCAGGTACTGACAATGGTGTATGGAAATATAATTTTTTACCACCCATTCCGATATGTTATGTTGAATTTGACACAGCAACTTCTAAAAACAGCATTAACTGGTCAAGCAATCTTTCCTCTAAATTCGATAGTGTTCATATATATACAGAAGTATCAACAGAAGTCTGGGAGAAAATAGGTTCAGTTGGTTCAGGTAAAAGCAATTTTATTGATATGAATTCAAACCCATTTAATCAATCCTATAGTTATAAAATATCAGTAAAAGATGCAAGCGGGTTTGAAATGGAATTATCTGAATCGCATACTACCATTACATTATTGGCAACATATAATTCAGGAACAAATGTATATGGTTTCACATGGTCAGCATATGAGGGTCTGCCAATAGCTAATTATTATCTATACGGAGTTAAGCAAAATGGAACTGACAGCCTGATTGGAACTTTACCGGGCAATAAATATTTCTATAATTATACAAATCCATATCCCGGTTTTGTAAACTATTATGTAGGATTTTATGCTCCAACATGCACCAGCAAATCCAATCACCTTGTAAAATCAAATTATGGAATAAACACCACAGGGATAACTGAATTGACAATTGATAATAAAGAATTGAGAATTTATCCTAATCCTGCTAATCAGCAAATCACAATTAACTATCAGCTTCCGGAAAACAACCCTGTCAACATTACCATTTATGATATAACAGGAAGAAAAGTTGAAGAGAAAATTAATAATAATCAGTCAAAGGGAGAACAGAAAATAAACATCAACACACAGCAATTAGATGATGGAATTTACATATTGAATCTCTACACCAAAGACTTTACAGCAAATCATAAGATAGTTGTTAAACACTAATGCAAGATAATTTATTGATGTTTTTGATAAATATCAAGTCCATAAACTTCTAAACAATTAGATTATTCGTTTACTTTGCTGAGAATTTTAAGATTCTCAATATGCAAAAACACAGAATCATATTACTTTTTATCATCTGGGTTCTGACGAACAATATCGCATTTTCGCAGAAAGACACTGTTAAGATAAAGGAGGTAGAAATTAACTCAAACAGAGTTCCGATGCTGTATTCCCAGGTGTCGAGGATAGTTTCGGTTATTACGAAGGAGCAAATAAGCAGCATGCCTGCCAGGAGTGTTCAGGATGTTTTGAAATATGCTTTGAGTGTTGATGTTCGCGAACGCGGTCCTTCGGGAGTTCAGTCGGATATAAGCATACGAGGAGGCTCGTATGAGCAGACACTGATACTGCTGAATGGAGTGAAGATACACGACCCGCAAACAGGGCATAGCAGCATGAACATACCTGTTGACATCAATGACATTGAAAGGATAGAGATACTCGAAGGTCCTGGTTCAAGGATTTTCGGACCCAATGCCTTCAGCGGAGCAATCAATATTATAACAGTCCATAGTCCACAGTCCACAGTCAATAGTCAGCAGAAAGGTAATACAAAGGTTTCATTTGCAGGAGGCGAGCATAAATATTATTCATCCTCTATTTCCGAAGCTATAAATTTTAAAAAACTCAACATTTATGCTTCTTTTAATACAAAAAAGTCTGACGGATATATGGATGACACTGATTTCAAAATAAATAATTTTCTTTACCAGGCAGACTATAAAAACAAAGACATCAGCATGAACCTTATGGCGTCCTATCTTGATAAATCATTCGGAGCATATAAATTTTACAGCACAAAATATCCAAACCAATATGAACATCTGAAAACCAACTTCGTAAATTTTAAAACTGATTTCGGCGAAAAGCTGCATTGGACTACAAACCTCTATTGGCGTCGAAACCAGGATAAATTCCTTTTGAAAAGAGATAACCCTTCGTTTTATACTAATAACAGCTTAACAGATGTTTTCGGCTTGGATGTAAACACCTATTTCCTCAGCAAACTCGGCAAGACTGCCTTTGGCGCCGAAGCTACAGAAGAAAACATCCTCAGCACCAATCTCGGTGAGCCTTTGGTAGTGAAGAAGCCTGTACCCGACGAATCTCCCGCTCTTTTCACAAACGGCAAATCAAGAGATAACATCAACCTTTTCGCAGAACATGCTTTCTTTTTCAAAAAGTTTGCTTCGTCTTTCGGGCTTCTTGCTTACTGGACTGACAACTACAAATGGAATATATACCCGGGGATTGATTTGAGTTATCAGCTATCACGGAAGTACAAAATTTTCGCATCAATCAACAAGTCTTTAAGAATCCCATCATATACTGATTTATACAGCACTCAGCCTGACAGGCTAGGCAACGCAAACCTCAAGCCCGAAGAAGCAATAACATATGAAGCAGGCATCAAATATTTAAGCACACACATTAACGGACATTTGTCAGCTTTCAGACGATTCGGGACAAATATTATAGACTGGGCTAAACCAAATTTAACATCTACAATTTATCAGAGTATGAACATCAATGAGCTGACTACAGACGGAGTTGAGGTTTCTGCCGATTTACTAACTGAGAAGATTTTCTATAAAGGTTTTCCGGTTAATTATTTTAATATGACTTACTCTTATCTTACAACTAAAAAATACAGCGGAGATTATGTATCCCTATATGCGCTTGATTATTTAAAACACAAGTTTACTCTTTGCCTGAATCATAAAATAATTAAAAACTTATCAGCAAACTGGGCTTATTCTTATTATAACAGAACAGGCATAAATCCTGATTTTCCGAATAATGAATACAAACCTTACTCATTGCTGAACGGAAGGATAAACTGGAAGCTGGAGGATGGAAGCTGGAGAATGGATATTTATTTGGAAGCTGCGAATGTCTTAAATAAAAGCTATGTTGATATAGGAAACATCGAAATGCCTGGCAGATGGGTTAAGAGCGGAGTTGTTGTGAGATTTTAGTATTTAGAATTTACTGTACTTTGTATTCATCTTGCGAGCCAATCTGTAGGATTAAGCAAAGATTTCCCCCGCCAAAGCTCAAAATGCAATTCTGTTTTAGAATCCGAAGTGTCAGTAGCAATCTTTCCAATTTTTTGTTTTGTAGTTATTTTATCACCTTTATTAATATAAACATCTGCAAGGTTCGAATATACTGACAAATAATCGCCATGACGAATGATGATAGCTTTGTCAGCACCGGGAACGGAGATGACAGCAGTAACCTTCCCTTCGAATATGGCTCTTGCTTCAGCATTATTTTCAGTAGATATGTCAATTCCATTATTTTTTATAATAATATTCTTAAGTACGGGATGAGCATGCTCGCCAAAACTGCTTGATATAATTCCTTTGGCTGTAGGCCAGGGGAGCTTACCCCTGTTTCCTGAAAATGTGTTTGAGAGTTTCTGTTCCTCAGGCGTAAGTGAGAATTTAGCGGGATTGCTGCTCTTAACAACATCCTTTTTGGAAGATGATTCGTTTATTTCTTTATTAATAACAGCTTCTATTCGTCTTTGCAATTCAGCAGCAGCCAGTTCTTTTTCTTTTAATGTTTTCTGCAATTCTTTCTGTTTCTTTTGCAGCTCCTTTAATGACTTTCCCTGCTGCTGCTTTTCTCCCACAAGCTGTTGCTTTTCAACCTCATTATTAATTTTCAGGGTTTCTTTATTGATCTTATAATTGCTCAACTCACTCACTGTATGTTTTAATTTTCCCTGAGTTTTTTCAATATTTTCTGCCTGCTTCTTAAGGTTAAAATTAAATTGCTGAATATATTTCATCCGCCTGTAAGCCTGATTAAAGTCACTTGCAGAAAAAATAAACATCAACCTGTTATAAAAACTGCGGTTTTTATTAGCTGCAATAACCATCTTTGAATATTCTTTTTTAAGGGATTCGAGATTATTGCTTAAGGTTTTAATGTCCTTGTTTGCTAAATTAATATCATTTTCAGTTTCTTTAATTTCCTCTTGTATAGTTTGAATTAGCTTTTTACGTTTTTCTATTTGTTTATTAAGCAAGACGAGCTGATTAGATGAAATCTGTGTTTTCTTTTTCGTCTGTTTAATTAATTCGTTTGTGTAATTAATCTCCTGCTGCAATTTCTCTTTATCTCTTTTCAGTTTCTCCTTGTCCTGAGCAAAGCAGCAATTAAAAATTATCAAATTAAAATTAACAATTAGCAATAAATAATAAAAAAACTTATTCATGATTCCTAATTAGTAATTATTTTATACCCTGCAGGTATCTTGAAAGGGAAAGTCTGTGGTTCGTCAAGTGTTATCTTAGAATATTTAACTGTGATTTTAATAGGGTTTTTGTCCTGAACTTCAAAAATAATTTTATTGCAGGAAATCTGATTATTTATTCCTCTGAAATCAGAATAAGTTACATTAAGCTTTCTGTTATCCTTTATTTCACGGACATTTGTGCGGGTTATTTTAAATGTTTCTGGGTCTAACCATATATCCTGGAGTAATACCCGTAGGTTTTCCTTACTTTTTCTGACATATTTTTTAATCTTCATTCTGTTAAAAGTAGTAAGATTGTATTCACGATTATCTATCCTGGCTTTAAACTTGTCATTATCATAATAAGTAAAGTCATTGCCTGTAAGCAATGATTCAACCATCTCAAAATCAAAATCCGTACCAAGCCATGTATTAATAAAATCATAGTCGCTTTTTATAAATGTTTTATCAATCCTGTTTATTGTTTTAACAGAATCGTGAGTAATATATAACCTGGCAGCTTCTATGCCAAGAGCAGGAGTAACAGATACCCATATAATACTATCATTCAAAATCCTCAGTATACCATTAAAGCTGCTTTTTTTATCATTAAATTCTATAGTAGCAAAAAATTTTGCACTTAACCATTTATATTGCAATTCATTTTTATGGAGGTTATTAAAGAGGTAATCAACGCCTTTCTCTTTTAAAGGCTCTTTTAATGCATGTCTTATAGAGCTGCAGGAAGAAAGAACAAGGAGTAATAAAAATAAGTTGAAAATTTTGTAACGAAAAAAATAATTAATTTTACTCATAAAGCTTGCCTTCTGATATTTTCTTATCGAGCAATTCTGTTCCTTTTCCATTTTCCTTAGCTTTTTTCCAGAACTCAATTGCTTTTTCCAGGTACCCTGATTTATACAAAATATCTCCGTAATGTTCAAGAATAATATCATTATCCGAACCACCCTTTTCAATAGCCTTCTCAATCATTTCCTTTGCTTTATCCAATTTGCCTGTTTTATAAAGCACCCACCCAAAAGTATCAAGGTATGATGGACTATCAGGTACTATTTCCACAGCTTTTTTTGCCATTTCTTCTGCTTTTATAAAGTTTTCTCCTCTCAGGCAAAGATAATAAGCGTAATTATTCAAAACATACTCATTATCAGGTTTAATTATTAATGCTTTTTCATAAGCACTATCCGAAGCTGCATAATTCTTGATTTCATTATAAGAATCGCCAAGATATGAATAAAACTGAATTAAAAGTTCATCATTATTCTCTGTAATTGATGCTCCTTTCTTCAAGTAATTTATTGCTTTATTATAATTTTTAAGCCTGGTATTTGCATCTCCATTCATTATATATGGGACAGGCTGCATTGGGAATAATTCAACAGCTTTTTCACTTTCCTTCTCAAGCTGCTTATAATCTTTCAGTTCAGACTCTATATATAACAATTGCTCCCAGACAGTGTACTTAGAGCTGTCCAATGCAATTACTTTATAATACTGGTCACGAGCTTCTTTGAATTTTTTATCTCTTGTATAAAAATCCCCATATATTGCATATGCTTTTGGTTCATTGGGATGAGCTTTAATAAGAATATCTAAAAGTTTATAAGCCTGATCATTCAACCCGGGATAGCTTTCGGTAACTCTATAATAAGATAACATTATTGTAATCTTTGTGTCTATATCCAGCTTTGGATTTGAAAATGCTATCTGCATTTCAGAAAATGATTTTTCATTGTCCCCTTTTGCTCTGTAATATTTTGCAAAAGACATATGAATACCTGGATCATCAGGGTTTATTGATAATATTTTTTTATAAATTTCAAATGCTTTATCAGGGTATTTGTTTGCATAATATATATCAGCCAAGATATTATAATATTTTATTTCATTTGGATATTTATCAATCAATTTTTGAATCTCATTTAATGCCTTATCCAGCCTATTCATATTTAGGTATAGATTTTTTTTCTGTATGGAAATATCCGGGTTAATTTCTGTTTTCTTTTCAAGTTCATTATACGCTTTTATTGCGTCATT
>CAZMDE010000001.1:8748-30675 GCA_964564355.1 uncultured Bacteroidales bacterium
TTTTTTAATAAATCAATTGCATTGTCATAATTGCCAAGTATTTCTTCTTTCTTAGCATCTATAAGAAGAGCAGTATTTTCATCCTTTATTTTTAAAGTTTCATTTGAAATTCCATTTACAGGTTTCGATTTGGATCTTTTAGTAATGCTACAACTTGTAAACAAAACAATTAATAATAAAATGAGTAATAAGTAGCGGGTAGCGAATATTGAGTAATTGTTCATTATTATTTGCAGTTAGTCTAATACGGTAAAGTCGCCAATACTGACTTCGTTGAGCTCTCCCTTAAATTTAACATAGTTCCCTACCATCGAATTTTCCAGGGTTACGCATGTAATATTAGAATTATTTTGAATAATGCTGTTGCTAATTACAGACATATCAATTACAGTTCCCTGCCCAACTGATACGTAAGGACCGATAATAGAATTTTTTATTTCCACATTGTCATCAAGAAAGCATGGAGGGATAATAATAGAATTTATTGTAACCGAAGATTTTGAAACGAGAGGTTTATCTTTGTCAAATTCAAGTATCCTTTGATTAGTATGGACTGTTGCATCTTTGTTTCCACAATCAAGCCATTCATCAACCTCCGCAGTTGAGATTTTCATGCCTTTTTTCATCATATTTTGTAAGGCATCGGTAAGTTGATATTCTTGTCCTGTTTTGATATTATTATCAATGAGATTCTGCAATTCATTTCTAAATATTTCCCCATCTTTAAAGTAATATAGACCTATTATCGCTAAATCTGAAATAAAGTCTTTTGGCTTTTCAATAAAATCAGTAACTATTAAATTTTTATCAACTTTGACAACTCCGAATGCGCTTGGATTTTTAACCTTATTTACCCAGATAACTCCATCAGAATTATTATCCGGTTTAAATTTTATCCTGAAAAGTGTGTCTGCAAATGCTACAGTTACTTCACCAGATAGAGATTCTTTAGCGCATAAGATAGCATGAGCAGTTCCTAAAGCATCATTCTGATAGTAAATTTTTCCTTTAGCGCCAAGATTTTCAGCAATATTTAACAGTTGTTTCTCTACAACTTCTCCAAAATCTCCAATAATAAAAGCTATTTCCTCAATTTTGTTTTTACTAAGCAGGCTAATATCTTCAACTAATCTTTGTACAATAGGTTTGCCTGCAATTTTTATCAATGGTTTAGGAGTAGTTAAGGTATGCGGTCGCATCCTTTTCCCAATACCTGCCATTGGTATAATTAGTTTCATGTTTATTCGCTTAATTAATTTTTATAATAAAGAGCTCATGAATATTTACTAATATAATTTTCTCTTTAAATGTGTTCATGCTTTATTCACATAATTATTTGTTACATCAAGGTGTTTATGCTTTCTCTCCGTTCAGGTCGCTTTGCTCAGGTCGCTTCGCTTATTTCGGGTTTCAAGTTTAAATTAATCTGCTAATCTTATAAATCTTCTAATCGTCTTACTTAGCATAATTTACAGACCTTGTTTCCCTGATAACTGTAATTTTTATTTGTCCAGGGTAAGTCATTTCTGACTGTATCTTACGTGAGAGTTCATATGACAGCTTATTAGCATCTTCATCTGTGACTTTTTCACTTCCAACTATTACTCTTAGCTCCCTACCAGCCTGTATAGCATAAGTTTTAACAACACCCGGATATGACAAAGCCAGGTTTTCAAGGTCTTTCAATCTTTTTATATAAGCTTCAACAACTTCTCTTCTTGCGCCAGGTCTAGCGCCAGATATTGCATCACAAACCTGAATAATAGGAGAAAACAGGTTATCCATTTCCACTTCGTCATGATGTGCTCCAATTGCATTGCATATTTCGGGTTTTTCTTTAAACTTTTCAGCAAGTTTCATTCCAAGCATAGCATGCGGTAATTCAGGTTCATCGTCAGAAACTTTACCAATATCATGGAGCAATCCGGCACGTTTAGCAATCTTTGCATTAAGCCCAAGTTCTGCAGCCATAGTAGCACATAAATTTGCAACTTCCTTTGAATGCTGCAAAAGGTTCTGACCATATGAAGAGCGATACTTCATTTTTCCAATGAGCCTTATAAGCTCATGATGTAATCCATGAACCCCTAAATCTATAGTTGTTCTTTTACCTATCTCAACAACCTCCTGTTCTATCTGTTTTTTAGTTTTAGCAACAACTTCTTCAATTCTTGCAGGATGTATTCTGCCATCGGTAACAAGTCTGTGCAAAGCTAAGCGGGCTATTTCCCTTCTCATAGGGTCAAATCCGGAAATAACTATTGCCTCAGGGGTGTCGTCAACTACAAGCTCGACACCTGTTGCCGCCTCAATTGCCCTAATATTTCTGCCTTCTCTGCCGATTATCCTGCCTTTTATTTCATCATTTTCAATATTGAATACAGAAACAGTATTTTCTATAGTCAATTCATTAGCAGTCCTTTGAATTGTTTGAATAACAATTTTTTTTGCTTCAGTATTAGCTGTTAATTTAGCTTCATCAACAATATCCTTCATATGAGAAATAGCTTCAGAACGTGCTTCTTCTTTTATAGTTTCTGTTAGCTGTTGTTTTGCTTCGTTAGCAGACAACCCTGAAATTGCTTCAAGTTGTGAAAGCTGCTGACTGTGAGCCTTATCTAAATCAGTTTGTTTTTTTGCAACAATTTCAAGCTGTGCACTCAAATTATCTTTAATAGCATTAACTTCTTTTTGTTTTCGTTGCAATTCTTCCATTTTTTGAGAGAAAACAACCTCTTTTTGCTTTAATCTGTTTTCATTTTTCTGAACATTTGAATTTTTCTCATTTATTACTTTTTCATGTTCAGCTTTTAACTGCAGAAATTTTTCTTTGCTTTGTAATTCTTTTTCTTTTTTCAGTATTTCTGCCTCTTCTTCAGCCTTTTTTATCAATTGTTTGCTTTTCTTTACAATAGTAAGGCGGATGACAAATACCGCTATTATTACTCCTAAAAACAGTATACTAACTGATATCGCGATCGCATAGCCTAAATGTTCCATCTTTTATAATTTAATTTGTTAAACAATAGTGATTATCGAGTAATGAGTAGTGAGTATATATGTAAAAATAATTTTCTACACTCCTTATTCATTACTATAAAAAAACCCGCAATTAATTCAATAGGTTTTAATAAACCCCAAAATGAAATTTATAGAGCTGCCAGGTTTTTCAAACGTCCACTGTCCCGTCTTATGCAGGATTCCCGACAAGTCGGGATTGAGGCCTGTTTTAGAAACCAATGAGCTTCGCTCTAATAAGTATATAATTTGTTGAGTTTATAAACTTATGATTGAATTAATGCGGGTATATCTTAATAAGATATTTTTATCAAAGAACGATTATTATATGTCTGAATTTTCCACAAACAAATTATCAATTTCTTCCAGTTTCAACGAAAGTTTGTTATAAAAAGCTGAATTATTCTCGTGTTTAATTAAATCATTTGTATTTAAGAGAGCTATCATTCCTAATAAATCCTGCTTATCTTTATTTTTATATAATTTTTGCATATTTTCTATCTCTCCATTTATTCTTTTTGCTGCTTTTCTTACGCTTTCTTCTTCGTCATTCGCTATAGTTAATTTATATGATCTATCAGCGATTGTAACTGTTATTGATAAATTTACTTCTTCTTTATTATTATTCATTTATTTGCTCAATAAAGACACACATTTGTCAACCTCCCGCACAATTTCATTAATTTTTAATTTTAAATCTTTTGTATCTTTTCCTGAATCAATCTTTTTACTGATTCTTAAAACTCTGTTATTTTGTTCTAATTCTTTTATTTTTACAATTTGTATTTCAGTATTTTTTAATAATTCAATATTCTTTAATTTTAAATCCCTATTCTCAATCCTTAATTTTTTTTGCAAATTTAATAAATTTCTAATTTTAAATTCAATACCTGATAATATTATTTCAGTATCCTGCATATTTAAAAACTAGAATAATTTAATAATCGCCTTACAAAGATAATCTATTTTTAGATAAATTTTTAAAAAATAATATAATTTAGTCTTAAAATCTTTTAATCTTGAATTTGTAAAGCCTCGTCAATCACAATATTATATAATTGTTTTAAAGTAATGCCGGCAGTAATAGCTTGTTTGGGAATAAGGCTTGCTTCGCTTAATCCGGGAACTGTGTTAATATCAAGCAAAAACAGTTTAGTTGTCCGTTGTTCGTTGTTCGTTGTTCGCTGAATAATGTAGTCCATTCTAACCATTCCTTTACACCCCAGCTTATCATAGAGTTTTTTGGAAAGTTTTTTGCATTGATTTTCAATCTCTTTTGATATTCTGGCAGGGGTAATTTCTTCGCTTTTCCCTTCAGCATATTTCGCTTCATAATCAAAGTAATCATTTTTTGGGACGATTTCGGTAATGGGGAATGCGATAATTTTATTTTTTTGTTTAATCATACCGCAGGATATTTCAGTGCCATCAATAAATTCTTCAATAAGCACTTCATCGTCAACATTAAAGGCTTTTTCTATAGCACCAATTAAATTTTCATTATTATCTACTTTTGTTATCCCGATACTTGAGCCACCTTTATTGGGCTTAACAAAGCAAGGTAATGATAGTTTGGATATGATTTTAGCCGGGTTAATTTTATCTTTTTGCTTTAAAAGGATTGATTTAGGCACTTTGACTCTATAGAAGTTAGCAATAATTCCTGTGATGAATTTATTAAATGTTATGGCTGAAGAAATAAGATCAGAGTTTGTATAGGGGATAGAAAGCAAGTCAAAATATCCCTGTAATTTTCCATCTTCACCGGGAGTGCCATGAATTACATTAAAAATACAATCAAACTTTATTTTATTACCGTCAATAATGAGACTGAAATCATTTTTATCCACAGGAATCTTTTCAGGGATGTCATCCCTGTTAGGTTTTTCATAAAACCAATTATTATCAATTATATATATAGTATAAGGGTTATATAAATCCCGGTCAAGATTAGCGTCAACAACTTTAGCACCTTTCAAGGAAACCTCAGCTTCGCCTGAAAATCCTCCAGCTATAATAGCGATATTCTTCTTATTCATTTTAAAATAAATTTAGAGGGATGACCTCCCTTGAAAGGATGTCATCTATAAATGATCAAATTGATTTGCAATATCCTTAGCAATTTTCTCAAATTCATCGTCACTCAGCTTGAGCTTTGGTCTGCTGAAATCTATATCCAGGATTCCATAAAGAGGGATAAGGTGAATATGAGCGTGTCTGACTTCCAGACCAATAACAGCAATACCCACTTTTTCACAAACAATTACTTTGTCAATTGCTTTAGCAATTTTTTTTGCGAAAAGAAATAAACCTTTATACAACTCATCGTCAATATCAAATATATAATCTATTTCTGCTTTGGGAATGACGAGTGTATGCCCTTTTGATAAGGGATTTATATCAAGAAAAGCATAATAATTTTCATCTTCTGCTACCTTGAAAGAAGGAATCTCTCCTTTAACTATTTTCGAAAAAATGCCTGGCATATTGTAAAATTTAAAGAGATGACATCCCTTGAAGGGATGTCATCTCTAACAAAAGACTATCGTGTAATTTCAATAATTTCATAATTAATTTTACCGACCGGGATATTAATTTCAACTAAATCGCCAACTAATTTACCAAGCAGTCCCTTTGCAATAGGTGAATTAACAGAAATTTTACCAGAACGAATATTGGCTTCATTTTCAGGTACAATTGTATATAATGTTATTTTATTTGTCTTCAAATCTTTTAACTTAACAGTATTGAAAATCAGAACCTTTGAAATGTCAATAAATGTTTCATCAACAACTTTAGCATTTGAAATAGTTTCCATAAGCCTGGAAATTTTAAGCTCAAGCATACCCTGTGCGTCTTTAGCAGCAGAATATTCTGCATTTTCTGACAAATCCCCTTTGTCTCTGGCTTCAGCTATCTGTTGAGAAATAAAAGGACGTTCAACTTTTACAAGAAGATTCAATTCGTCTTTAAGTTGTTGCAGCCCCCTGCTTGTTACATATTTAGTATTACTCATAATGCAATTAGAAGATTTAATGATTTGAAAAATAAAAGATTTAAATCAAATATAGTAATTCGTATTTTAAATTCTACGAATTAAGAACTACAAACTAATCTTAGCACCTATTGAATGAGTTCCTTGAAATGGATTCGTTGCTCTATATGAATAATCAAGAGAAAATTTTACACCTTTTTCTTTATTTAATGGGATATCAATTGAAAATCCTCCGGAAGGTCCTGTGTATGGTGTAGTTCTTGTTTTTAAAGGATCGCCTCCATCATAATCGTTAAAAATACCCTGCTCAAAAACAAAACCACCCCTGAGAAACAAATAGCCCTTAAAACTATATTCTAGGCCAACAATGTACTGATCCTTGCTAAAAGAATTGGAGGTAAAATTTGCTGCAGCTGTTAATGTATGGGTCTGAGATATAAGAAAGTCATAAGCAGCGCCTATATTAATCAGAGAAGGCAATTCAAATTCTTTAGATTTCTGGGATACAGATGATGATGCAGAAGAGGTTGGAAGAACAGTAGTAACAGATAATCCATCTCCTTTAAATTTCATAGGAGTCCCAACGTTTTTCATAGAAATGCCGAATTTAATATTTTCTTTCTCACCTGTCACATATTGTATACCTGCATCTAAGGCAAATCCCTGTGCGCTCACATCTGATATTGCCTCAGAAATAATTTTCATATTTATGCCTCCATATATACTGTTAGAAAAAGCCTTTGAATAAGAGAGATTAATATTCATAAATTTTGGAGCAAATGTGCCAATACCGCCATCAGGATTCAAAGTAGTTGTTATTGGAATATCACCAAAATCCATTGCTACAACTGCTAAACCAAAAACACCTGTTTTACCGGCTTTTTGAACTAAGCCAAAAGAATTAACATTAATACCCGAACCTTTCAAATAAATAGTATGTGCAAAAATTACTTCAGTCTGCTTAGTAAAAGCAGTCCCTGCAATGTTACCAAAAACAGCTTCAAGTCCATGTACACAGCCTGTATTAACATTTCCCCAACCGGAGCTACGAGCCCATGGATTAATAAGTAATTCGTATGCACCCGCTTCTCCAACCCTGTCTTCGTTTCCGGCATATGAAAAGTTAAAGCTAAAAGCTAAAAAGCTAAAAGTTAAAATAAAATATGATAATTTTTTCATCGTTAATTGTTTAAATCGTAAATCTAAAATCCCTGCACGTCTGTGGGACGAATCGTTCCAAACCATTTAATAACTCTTTCTCCTAACCCAGGAGCATTAATATCAATTAAATACACCCCGCTGGAAATAGGAATTCCAGCATGATTTTTCAAATCCCAGTCAATTGAAGATTTAAAATCTATATCACCTCTTCTTTTTAATGAATTGACTACAGTTTTGTCAACCTTATATTGACGAATAATATTGCCATTGATTGAATATATTGTAATTGTACATTTACCGGGTAAATTTGTAAAACGAATTCTTGTATCAACCTGATTAGATTCATATGAAGAATATGAATAATAGGGATTCGGAACTACATTAATAAGGTCAAGAGCATTTTTAGATACAGATATGTCATTTGAGATAGCAGCAATATCTGATGTATTAAAAGAATAGAGGGGGTAATTATCATTCAATACTTCAGATGCACCTGTACCTGAAGCAGAATAATACCGGGCATATGGTTTAGAAACTCTTAATTTGATTGTAACATCATTTGAAAGCCACTCTTGTCCGTAAATTGACATAGGGAGGCCAACCCACATAGCGTCTTTGTAGACATCCTTCATGTTCTCTGCATTTGCAGTATTAAGATTAGTTTTTAATTTATCATAAATAAATTTACCCTCATCATAAGCAGGAACATCAATTGCAGTGTTTCCATTATGACCCATAATATATATAAAATGCATACCTCCCCAAAGTATACTGCCTAAAGGAGTGGTATAATTAAAAGTCGGATTAAATTTCATATCAGCTCCGTTTTCCCCAACCATCCAGGAATTTTCTCCAAACATTATATTAAGTCTTTCACCTGTTTCAATATTTATTGCATAACCGGGAAACCAGCCCATTCCTGTACTTGAAGTTTCTTCTTTACCATTTACATCTACAGAATTGTGTTTCCTTAAATTAAATTTCATTACATTTCCTTCTGATAAAGTATTTGTAGTAGGAGTAGATCCGGGTGCAACAGGGTCATTGTCCTGTGTCTCAATTACAGGACATCTTGTCCATTTGGATTTATCAGATGTTAGAACTAAATCAACACTTGCAAGATTAGATAATTTGTTTATTTTTTTTGCTTTGTTACTTGGATCATAATTGCTCATTACATCCGGGTCATTCCAAGCTGGACCAAGAGCATACTTTGAGCAAAGACGGTAAGGTGCAAATGTTCCTCCCACATACTTTGTGAAATAACCATCAGGATCAAGGCCAATACCGGTAGATTTAAGTGTTGTTGGGTCCATATGCAGGTCATAGGATTCGTTCTCAGCATTATTAACATCAGTACGTGTACCGGAACGTATCCACCACCAAGGACCATTGCCGTCCATATTAGGAACACCGCTAAACCACATTCTTGAACTGTCCTGATACTGGACTTCCTTGAAATTTTTATCAAAAGCACTGGGATTAAGAAATCCGTTCTGAACAGGTTGAAGTTTGGTGTTGTCAGCTTCAGGACCCGGCAGCGCAACCTGCTGAATAGTAATAGACAATCCTAAATCGAGTAATAGCTGTTCATTAGCAACCTTAATAGATTGGTCTGAAGGATATGTCGCTCCGTTGTCAGTGTTTGTCAAAACCCAATAACAATTAGATAATGTCACCTCCTGCGGAGTCCCTGCATTAGCACCAATACTGTCAAATCTTAGGGTAAAATTCCCTTTAATAACTGTTAGAGGGTCGATAACATTAATGTTAACAGGTCATTTTCCATTTAAGTATGTAGGATGAACTGCTCTATGTTCCGGAGAATTCATTATTTCATTTATTGTTTCTTTTGTAAACCCAATGATATTTCCTCCATTACCTTGTCCTTCAATACGCGTAATCATTGGTCCATCACCATAATTAGAATTTGTAAGAGTACCTTCAGGTGCGTTGTTATGGGGTATACCAACAGTGAAAGAAATAGGCTGTCCATCTGCAAATTTTCTGCCAGCCAGATAAGTTCTTTTTTGTCCTTCAATGCCTGAACCTAATAATCCTTTATGAGGATAAGGGAGTTGCGATGCAGGATCTGATGAATATTTCATATATTCATTATATGAATAGGCAATGGCAAGGAAATAGTATTGCTGATTATTCACAAGTTGTTTATCTCCTGTTGCAAACTCGTCGTATTTAATATTAAATGTATGGTTTATTCCAATATTAGCACCTGTTACTTCAAGAGAGCCGGACTCAACACCTGAAGATTGATTGATGGAATAATTAATCAGATTGCCTATTGGGTCATTAGGATTATCAACAACTTTGGCAGTGTCATTAGGATTAATCATTTTACGGAAATTCTTAATATCACATTGAGCTACTAATCTTGCTAAGTCAGGATTTTGTATATCTGCAACTGATACGGTAGCATCCTTAAGCTGATATATCTGGTAACCTTCAAAGCGATATGTAGGGTCAAATTGTATTCCTTTTTTTACATAAGCTAAAGGTGTAATAATAGTAGGGTCAACTTCATAATATTTTTCATTATAATTATTTGATGTCTTACTATTGGTTATGTATAAAATAAGCTCGCGGTTACGTTCCTGAATAACAAGATCAGGGGCATCCGGTCCATCAAGAACCTTAAAGCAGTTATCAAAGAGTCTCTGAAGTTTATCGGTAACTGTACGTAGAAGTTCGACTGATGCGAAAGCTCCGCCTGACAAAGCGCGTGCCCATGGAACACCAACTGTAATATAATTAACTGCACCCGGCTGAAGAGTGAAAGGTCCGGCAGATTCCATAAAACGTCTGTCATAAGGAGTATTATTTGAAGTTTCTTCAGTCCAGTATTTTGGTCCCTGGGGAGGTTTCCCCTGAGTACCCCAATTGCAGGGGTCAGTATCTCCGGGGAACATAAAATCACAGTCAGGTCCGTAAGATTTGGGCCCATGTGCATCTGCTCCGTATTGCATACGTACACCATCCTTCCAAATACCTCTGAGGTAATTATAGTATTGTATAGCTATTGCAGGGTCTCCAATTGCATTCGATGAATTATTGTGATAAACAAATCTTCTCATACCAAAACGTTCATCATCTTTAATGCCATTTCCGAAATTAACACCATTAATAGCTTCGGAACGAACCTTAACAAGAGTGTCCTTTCTGTTATTGCTTGGACCATATGTCATTCTTACTTCAGAACCATTTTGTAAAACAATATCACACGAACTGTTGAAAGAAGGACCTAGTGTGTCTGGTCCATCGAAGGATGGATTATCAAAGCCATCAGGATCCAGATAAGGTCCCTGAAAAAAAACGCAACCAGCTGCTGGCGGATTAGCTCCGTAAGCCCAGGGTTGTCCGGTTCCATCAACCTCTTTACCATTATAACAATATCCTAAACCTCTTTTTACATCGCAACCTACAAAATCATCAGAAGCATAACCAATATCAGTATCCATCCACTGACTGAAATATGTGTCTGTCAGTTGGAAGGTTGAACGGTTTATCAATTCGTAGGAATAGAATGTAGAATTATTGATTTCGTCATTAGTAGAGTAGCAGAAAGCCTGTGCTCGTATTTCCATGCCTATTGATGAGCCGCTTGACTCTGTATGAATATTCCCTTTATCATTAAATACCCACCATAAAGTCTGGTCTCCATGAAGAACCTGGTCAACAAGAACAGACCCGGGGTTATTTTCAGGAGTTGGAATACGTGTATGGCATAAAGAATTTTTTATATCATAATATGGATAATCTCCATTCTGAGGGTCATAACGACCGGAACCACTTACATCATAATAAGGAGCAAGATAATATGATTGCCCTTTGCTAACATCTCCGTGAGCAGGCCAGTTAAGTATAGATTTAGGAATCTGATAATCGGGATATTTTTCCTTTGAATTCCACCAGGCGAGATATGCATCAACTTCTGCTCTTGTCATTGGGAAATGCTTATCATATTGTTCGCAAGTTATAGCATCGATAGATGCACTCCCATCTGTTGTCAAAGGTCCGGTCCAGAAATCAATACCTACCTGACGGTATCTTTGAGCAGCACATTTTATCTGACCATTAACATCTGTGCCAGCTATCCACAAAGCAGCAGAAAAATTAGAAGTTTTTTTAGAACCTTTCGGGATTTCATATTGGGCAATACCCTGCAAATCCCACCACATATCTCCGCCAGTATTAATACGAGCCCTGACATTGTTAAGATCAAGATCTGTATGTCCGGTTGCAGGCAGGCAGGCTTCAGCCATCACTCGCTGATTGTTGTTTGTTGTTTGTTGAGAATTGGGCTTATATTTAGTGTCGTATTTATATTTCTCTGCAAAAAGTGAAGAGCCGAATAATATAAATAATGAACCAATAATACAGTAAACCAATAAACCTTTGAATAGCGAGGTGCGAAGATTGAAAAGTGTAGGGCTTCGCTTAGTTGATATTTTTTTCATTCTTTAAATTTTTAATTCTTTAATTTTCCCATTATTAATTTCCTTACAGACTAAACTGTACTCCAAAATGAATTCTCCTTGGTAACATATAATTACCCGGACTATTGACATACAGAGAATACAAATCCCTGAAAGATTGTTCGCTGATTTGAGAACGTATGGCATTTTGATTCTGAGCAGCAGACAGGAACCCATTATCTTCAGGATTACCTGTTGTTGGATATACATTCATTACATTCATTGTATTTAACACATTGAATACTAACACATAAACATTAACAGGTATTATTTTTTTCACCTTATCTTTTCCTCTTTTGATTTTTATAAGAAAATCTTTATCTATTCGAGCATCTATAGCAAATTGCCATGGTATTCTTGCTCCATTAAGAGAGCCTTTTATTGCATTTCCAATAATATCTCTTGCTGTATATGGGATTCCTGAGCCTCCTCTGAAAGAAAGGTTTATTCCTGTATTTTCCAGTAATAATAAAGTTTTTACATTGTCAGTTCCTTTTATTTTACGTGATATTTTCGGACCATTATAATCTTTTCCTTCTGAAAAACGATAGTCAAGACTTACCTTTATTTCATGTCTTTTATCAAAGGATAATGGAAAAATAGTTCTTAAATTAGGCTGCCCTGAGTTAACCAGTGCTAAAGCATCACTTGCTGTTGAGCCTGTACCGTTTGCAAATTGCAGATTGTAAGAAGCTTTTATCCAGATATTCCCGGTTCTTCTTAAGTCATAAGCTACATTTAATCCTTTAACAGTTCCAAAATCTAAATTATTAAACGAAATATAAGTCTGCGGATATGCTTCAGTAAACCTGAAAGATTGCACCAAATCACGTAATTCACGATAATATGCAGATACCTTTAATGACGAAGTATTTGACAATTTTTGCTGAAAACCCAATTCATAATCTACATCTCTTTCAGGCTTTAGATTTGGATTGTTTATCTGGCTTGTACTTGCGTTTTGTATAAACAGATATTGTATCAGGTCAAGTTGTGTTCCATCAGTTGGCCTTTTTGTAAGAATATCATAATGTGCAAAGAATAAGGCTTCGTCGGAAATAGGAAAAGAAAATGATATTCTGGGCATCACGGTTGTTTGAGGAGTGTAGGCTTTAAAGGCGTTTGATAATATTGTTTTCTGGTCAGGGTCAAAAAGATAAGGAAGAATATTGCCATTAGATTTTAAAATTGAGGGGTCTGTTACTTCTGTTCCTTTTGAATTATACCATGTATTTCCGTTTCTGTATCCTAATATTTTTGAAGGTTCTTTTAAATCATCTACATAAACTACATAGTCAGAGCCCATATTGTCTGGCATACCTTGGGTTACTGCCCATAATTGCCCTTCAGCTTTCACATCACCAACAGTTCTTGCAGGTTTAAAAAGATATGGGTCTTTTAATACTGGTTGATTCAAATCATAACGGTCTATTCGCACTCCGATATTAAAAACTAGATCATTAAATGCAAATTTATCCTGGATATATCCAGCCATATATATTGGCTGAAAAGCCGGTATTTCTCGTCTGTAATTTCCATTTGCATCTCTTTTCGTAAAGAAATCATCTAAAGTTGGTTTTCCGTTTAATTTATTTCCCGCATAGTCATATCCATAATACCCTATATATGAATTTCCGCTGTTTAATAACTCGTCAGCACTAAACCAGTTTATATTCAAGTCTTCTTTTAAAGGAGTAGTATGCATTTTCCCGTCCGGACTGTAATAATTAATAGTATGCGAATTCATATCATATGAATCAATGTCTATATAATCAGTCCCGTCAACTGCTAACCCCAAACTTTTTCTGAGATTTAAATCAAAGAATGCCTGCTCTCCCGGTGAGTATAATCTGTCGTAATTGATAGTATCCTGAAAAACATTATTAGCATCATATACCGGCTTAGGATTCTTTTTATCTAATTGTTCTATGTGCTTGTTCATTTTTTGTCGCATCAGGTACCATAATCCATATGCATTAATACTTTGACTCCTGTAAGTATTTTGTTGATAATAAAGTCCAAACTGTAATGCATGGTTTTTAATATCTGCCGATCCTGTTGCTTTTAATTCAATCTGACCTGACGTTGATTTTCCGTAAGATGTAACTCTTGAACCTGTGTTACTCCATATTCCATAAACAGATGTAGGATAATCACTGTTCAGAAGTCCTCCGAAATTCTGTACCAAAGTGTAATTTCTGTAAGCTCCTGAATTCTTTGGAAACAATCTGTAATATTCTCCTGTATAATTTCCTGTTGTTCTGTTAAAATCAGCCTGTTGGAAATCATATAATGTATCCGCAAAACCGTTTTGCAGTTTCCCTGTTAAGTTTAACACAGTATCAGTTCCTTCTTCGTATGATTTTTTCCTGTAAGTTGTGAATTTACCTATATACCCGTACTTAAACAAATTATCTTTATGTTCTGCATCCTGGGATGTCGATTTAGTTCCGGTATAGTCAACCTGAATAGTATAATAAACATTCTTTATTATCGATTTACTATCCCTTTCTGTTGGAAATCTTTGGGTGAATTTTCCATATGCCCGCCAGGTATATCCAATTCCTAAACCGCTATTTTGTTCATTTAGTAAAAGGTTAGCCCTGCTATAACCTAATCCGTTATTGTAGTTAAAGCCTCCCCCAAATGTCAGGTTTGTTGTATTAGTTGTCCTTACATCTAATTTTGCGGATAAATTTATTCCCTGGTTTAATGTATGCTCCTTTTCCTTAACTTTAACTAAATCTTTCTTAGTAATAAAATATGAATTAGGATATGTCCCCATACCTGTCCCGGATAACCTTAATGGATTTTCTTCTAGCTCAGCTCTCAATGTAGGATTTACTCTGTATTCATCCAATGCTGTAGATCCTGCCATACCAGACGAAAACTCTCCTGCAATAAAAAACCCTAATAACGAGGTTCCCTGGGTAGAATCTTTTCCATATATTAATGGTCCCATCACATTAAATCCCAAAAGGTTGTTGTGTGCATGATCTAATAGCTCTGTTGTTTCATATTGAAAGCCACCTGCAAACTTCCTGGCTGGTCCCTTAGAAGTTATGTTTATAACTCCTCCTGTTAAGTCTCCGTATTGAGCCGGAATTCCTCCTGTTATTACACTTACCTGGTCTATTGCCGACTGTGGCAAAGAACCGGAACCTTCAACGCGCACACCATCTATAAAAGTTATCGTTCCGCTTGCCCGCTGACCGCGAATACCTCCAACATTACCATTCTCATCTGTAAAAACTCCACCAACAGATGCTGCTACTGCTCCGGCTGACCTGCTTGGCAGTTTTGCAATTTCTTCCGATGTCATTGTGGTTTTTACCTCTGTGTTATCTTTGTCAATTAATGGCGGCTTCCATATAACTTCTATTTCCTGTATCTTTATGTTAAGGTTTGACATTTCTATATTCAAATCTCTTAATCCGTCAACCACTATCAGAACCCCTTTATATGTAAACACATGATAACCCATATAGCTTGCCTTTACATCATATTTCCCAGGTGGAATAGGTTTAATAATATAATATCCTTTATCGTCTGACATTGCTCCACCATATTGCTTCCCTCCTGATTCAATTACTACGCTTGCGTAGCTAAGTGGTTCTTTCGTGTCTTTATCCGTTATTTTTCCTTTAAGAACGCCTGATTGAGAAAATAAAAAACCCGATGTAGCTATTACTATAGCTATAATAGATAGTAATTTTTTAAGCATATATTGTATGTTGTAGTTATAAAGTATAATAAATATTTAATCTATAAAAAGGGCGTAAAATTAATAACAATTATGATAAATTAACATTTTTTTTTTAGGGATGGTAAAACATTACAGATTTTAAAAACCTGTTATGTTTGATTTGTCAAATTTCCTTTCAAGTAATACATTATATATTATTGCCTGTCTTAAATCAAATTTTTTTGTTTTGTAATCTTCAAAAGTTTTCAAAACTATTGAAGTTTCTGTCTGATTACTTATAACGGGTTCTGTAATTTTATTTTCAATAGGAATTTCTGAAACCGGGTTTATCGGAGTTGTTAAAACCTCTAAAGTTTTGTCTTCTCCATTCTCCATTCTCCATTCTCCATTCTCCATTCTCTTTGGTTGCTCAGTAAATTCTTCTCCAAGCAACATTTTTTCCAGAATATTTTTATATGAAGGGGATTTTTCTTTATCATTATTAGTCGACTGCTGGCTATTGACAGCCGTTTGTTGACTTTTTTTCTTTTGAGACTTCCTATAAAAACTGTACAAGCCCCAGGCTATTACAAATATTATATAAATTATTTTTTCGTCCATCTTAATTAATTATTAATTGTCTTACGACTTACTACTAAATACTGCTCATTTTACATTGTCTGCCTGGAACAGAAAGCCTAATCGTTTACCTGTTTTAATATTCATATTATTTGCATTTTCCATCATTTCTTCTACCGAAGCTTCTTTAATATTATCATAAGGAGGCATCAGCAAATCAAAATCAATACAATAGCTTATGGCAGAAACAAGTATTTTCCTGATAGTTTTTTTATCCATCGTAGCTTTTATGAAGTCATTATACAAAAAACCAATCTGTTCCTTACCTTCAACATAAAAATGCAGGTCTTTATTAATAAATATTCTTGCAACTAAGTAGCCTACATCATTACTGCGGTTGTATTTAAAAGAATCTGACAGAAAATTATATAAATGAATAACACCGCAATATGAACGCATTATGTCTTCCATAACATAAGATGTTTTCATAATCGGATGTGCACGCGGAAACTCAAATATATTTGTATGCATAGTCATAATAAGCATATCTGCAGCAAATTTTAATTCTGCTGTAAACTCTCCTTTTTCTGAAAATTCAAAAGGCAGATTTACTTTATGAACAATAAGCTCTTTTTTAATATCATTTGTCACCTCTCTTGAACAGTCTTTTAAAAGCTGAAATATCTCATAAGTGTTCTGATATATCTTCTGCTTAGTTACCGATTTTGTAAGAATTTTCTGTAGTATGGATTCTTCCTGCTTTTCCATTTTTAATTATTTACTAATAAACTAATGAACCAATTAGTTTTGCGAAATTATTATATTTTTAAAATAAAGAGCTTAAAAAGTTTATTTTTGTTATCTTATATGTTTATTAAACTGATTATTAACTATGAACTCCGAATCCCGAGCTCCTAACAATCAACTAAAAGTCCAACCCAAAAAATCATTAGGACAGCATTTTCTGAATGATGATAATATTGCCCGCAAGATAGTTGATAGTCTTAGCTTATCAGAAAAATATACAGATGTCATCGAAATAGGTCCGGGAATGGGAATCCTTACCAAATACCTGGTAGCCCTCGTAGGTTTTAAAAACCTGCGAGGTCTGTATCTAATAGAAAAAGACAGGGAAGCAGTTGATTATCTGAAAACAAGTTTCCAGCTTCAAGCTTCCAACTTCCAGATTATTCATGCTGATTTTCTCGAATACGACCTTAACCAACTCCTAACTCCCAACTCCCAACTCCCGTCTAACTTCGCAATCATCGGAAACTTCCCCTATAATATCTCAACACAGATATTATTTAAGGTGCTCGCATACCGTAACCGCATACCTGAAGTTGTTGGCATGTTTCAGAAGGAAGTAGCACAAAGAATCGCATCTGAACCGAATAATAAATCCTATGGTATATTAAGTGTTCTGGTCAAAGCATTTTATAATATTGAATACCTGTTTACTGTTAATGAAACCGTATTTACCCCTCCTCCTAAAGTTAAATCCGCAGTAATAAGATTAGTCCGAAATGATAAATTATCCCTTGATTGCAATGAGGATTTATTTTTTGAAGTTGTCAAAACAGCTTTCAATCAGAGACGGAAAATGTTGAGAAATGCACTTAAATCATATGGGGAAGCTGTCAATAATATTGACAGCAATATACTTACAAAACGCGCTGAAAATCTGACTGTGGAAGACTTTGTTAATATTACAAATATAATACGCTCAATATAGGTTGTCCATATATCTCAATTGTTAGCGCATTTATACTTGCTCCATCCCTTTTACTATATCACTTAATTATCCTTTAGGCATCTGACGCTAAATGCAGCGGGCTTATAATAAGTTCCCCTGACTGCAAATGCGGTGCTATAATACAGGTCACACCCCAATCCTACAGTGCTGTTTTGTTCAGAATTGCTCCAGAAATAAGCATCTTTGCCCAGGTTGTCAAACAAGCCTCCGCCATAGCTGCGGCTGCCAGCAGGTAAAGCAGTAAAACCACTTTCATTGGTAGCTCCTTTGTTAGGGCTTTGCCATAAATCACTTGCTGATTTTAATTTACCTCCGGCAACATCGTTACCTCCAACATAATTAATAAGTATCAGCCATTCGGCATCAGAAGGCATACGCCATCCTGCAGGACAAATTTTGCGGCTGTCAAATACAGCATACCAGTTATAAAGCCTGCCATAAACAGATACTTTATTTACTTCATTATTGTAATTGCAAAAAGCTCCTGTAGTTTGATTGCTCCAATCTGTATTATCCGTAATATTTGGAATGGATTCGCCATTGTTGTAGTGAGTCACCCTAAGATTTTCTTTCATCCAGCATTGTGTGCCAATAGTTATAGTGCTATAAACATTCCCGTCATAATCGTATAAAATGCCGCAATTGGGCTGATTATCACAGCTTGTAAAATTTACACTGTCAATTTCATTCAGATTAATTGTTTTGCTTACCTTGCCTCCCTTGTAGATTTGCATAGTTGATTGCGAAAATGAATTCAGATAAGCTAAAATTATTACTACTGTTATTGTTATTTTCATTTTTAATATCTTTAATTTGTGTCTGTCTTTAAATTGAATTTTTCTTATTTATATTTTTTTATTTCTCTGTGCAACTCTGTGTCTTCTCTGTTTAACTCTGTGTAACTTTTTTTAAATCTACGACTCTATAGACATACACTAATTATCCTTCAGACACCTGACACTTAAACCTGTCACCTTCCATGCAAAGCTCCTGCTGGCATCAGCATTGACATTTGTAAGAAAACGATACCAGGCATAAGTATTAAAACATTCAGTTGAGCTCCAATAATATGTTTCCATGCCAAGACCACCAAAAACACCGGTAAAACTGCTGCGTGCACCGCCGGGTAAACCTGAAAAACCGCTTTCATTTGTAGCACCTGTATTTGGGTCAGTCCAATGCGTTGTCTCCGCTTCTTTCATTTTGCCTCCTGCCCCGCTCTCTCCGCCCAAGAATTCTGTTAAAGCTGTCCAGTCAGCATCAGAAGGTACATGCCAGCCTGTTGGGCAGATTTTGCTGATGTCATTTACAGCATGCCAGTTATAAAGCCTTCCGTAAATATCTATGTTATTATCACTGTTGTCGTAATTACTGTAGGCATCAGCGGTAAGTTTGGTCCATTCAGTATTATCAGTAACATTTGGTATTAGCTCGCCATTGCAGTAATGAGTTACTCTGAGGTTTTCCTTCATCCAGCATTGAGTGCCTATTGCTATAGTATTATAAATATTATTGTCAAAATCAGTAACAGTACCGCAATTGGGCTGAGTTGTGCATGGAGTGAATTTTATACTGTCTATATCCTTCAAATCTATTGAAGTGCTTATCTGTCCTCCTTTGTAGAAGTGCATTGTTGATTGCGAAAATATATTCTGATAAGCTAAAAGGATTATTACCAGGCTTATTATTTTTTTCATCTTTTTAATAGATTTGAATTAATAATTATTGAAATATCATTGACAAAGATAAATTATTATCAAAGGTCAGGAAAAACATAATAATTTTTCACAATAATGTGTATAAATTTGAAATTTTACATAGGTTTGCTGAAAATTTAATTTATTGAATCTCGAATTATTCATAGCAAAAAGAATCTCAGGTAAATACAAGGGCAATTTATCCCGCCCTTTTATTAATATAGCTGTTATCAGCATTGCTTTGGGGGTTTCTGTTATGATAATCTCTGTTTCAATACTGACAGGGTTTCAGAAAGAAATTCGCAATAAGATAATTGGCTTCGGTTCGCATATCCAGGTAACAAATTTTGATGCAAACACATCTTATGAATATACTCCGATTGATAAAAACCTGGCAGGGTTTAAAAACCTGTTAAATCACAAGGGCATAAAGCACATACAGGCATTCGGTATAAAAGCAGGCATAATAAAAACTAATGAGCAAATACAGGGAGTCATTCTGAAAGGTATCGGAAAAGATTATGACTGGTCTTTCTTCAGTAATAAAATAGTTGAAGGCAAAAAGTTTATAGTAAAAGACTCTGCAAAAAGTGACGAGGTTCTTATATCACGATATATTGCTTCAAAATTAAAGTTAAAACTCAATGATAACCTGTATATGTATTTTATACAGGACCCTCCGCGTGTCAGAAAATTCATGATTTCCGGCATTTATGAAACCGGTCTTGAGGATTTCGACAAATTATATGTTATTGGCGACATAGGACAGATACAGAAGCTTAATAACTGGAATACTGACCAGGTATCTGGATTCGAAATACTTATTGATAATTTTAAAAACCTGGATAAAATATACAACTATGTTTATCATAATATTGGTTATACATATAATGCTCAGACCATAAGGCAGATATATCCTGAAATCTTTGACTGGCTTGACCTCATGGATATGAATGTGATTATAATACTGATAATAATGATACTTGTTACAGGTATTACTATGATATGCACACTGCTTGTTTTGATTTTGGAAAAGACTAATATGATAGGCATTCTGAAAGCTCTCGGAATTAAAAACTTATCTGTCAGAAAAATATTCCTTTACAATGCAGCTTATATTATTTTTAAAGGCTTGATATGGGGAAATGCCCTTGCTGTTACTCTTTGTCTTTTACAGTTGAAATTTAATATAATCAGTCTTCCCCAGGAGTCTTATTATGTTTCACACGTTCCTATAAACCTGAATATTCTGACTGTGCTGATTATTAATGCAGGAACTCTTATAATTAGCATTATTATTTTAATTGTTCCTTCTTATATAATAACTAAGATAAGTCCTGTAAAAGCAATGATTTTCCGTTAATTTATAATCTGAGAACTACGAACTACGAACTATGAACTATGAACAAACAAGTAACATTTAAAGATTTAGGTTTGATTGATTATAAACAAGCCTGGGATTATCAGCTTGAATTATTCAACAATATTATAGAAATAAAAAGACAAAATTTCAACCTTTCTCCGAACTCTCAACTACGAACTACGAACTATTTACTCTTCTGCGAACATCCCAATGTTTACACTCTCGGCAAAAGCGGCTCTGCTGAAAATCTCCTGATAGACACCATAAAGCTGAATAATATAAATGCAACCTATTATAAGATTGACAGGGGAGGAGACATTACTTATCATGGTCCCGGTCAAATCGTTGCTTATCCTATTCTGGATTTGCAGAATTTCAATATAGGTGTTAAAGAATATATTTGGAACATCGAAGAATCTATAATACTCACACTTGCTGAATACAATATTAAATCCGAAAGACTTGAAGGTGCAACAGGCGTCTGGATTGACACGAATGACAAACACAAAGCAAGAAAGATTTGTGCTATCGGGGTGCGTACAAGCAGGTTTACCACTATGCACGGTTTTGCATTTAATGTGAATACAGACTTACAGTATTTTAATTACATAAATCCATGCGGATTCACTGACAAATCTGTTACTTCTATGGAAAAAGAACTCCGATTAAAACAAAATATTGAAGAAATAAAACTTGTGCTGAAAGATAAAATTCAGAAAATATTTAAAATGGAATTTATCTAACCGAACTCTGAACTCTGAACTAAAGCTACTGATTCAGCATCACAGGCATAACGAGCATTAACAATTCCTCTTCCTTATTATCATTTTCAGACGGAAGCAATAGCCCTGCACGATGAGGTTCGGACATTTCAATAACAACATTAGGCGTTTCGATATTACCTATCATTTCAATAAGAAATCTGGAATTAAAGCCAATATCCATATCTTCACCTTCGAATTGACAAGAAAGACGTTCTTTTGCCTCATTTGCAAAATCATAGTCCTCAGCAGAAACTATCATTTCTCTGCCGGTTATTTTAAACCTTACCTGGAAAGTTGCCTGGTTAGCAAAAATTGATACGCGGCGGATTGAATTAAGGAAAACTCCACGTTCTATAGTAAGCTTATTAGGGTTTTCAGTTGGTATCACAGCTTCGTAGTTAGGATATTTCCCTTCT
>CAZMDE010000001.1:30685-33146 GCA_964564355.1 uncultured Bacteroidales bacterium
CTATCAAACGGCAGATAAGCTGCATATTTTCAAATAAGAAAGAAGCATTCGAACTGTTATATTCCACTGTAACCGCAACATCATCTATAGATACGAGCGTGCTCTTAAGTAAATTCAATGGCTTTTTTGGCATTATGAAAGAAGCAGCTTTGTCAGCATGCGCATCAGTGCGTTTGTATCTGACAAGCTTATGAGCATCAGTAGCAACAAAAGTTATTGAATCAGTGTCAAGCTGAAAGAAAACCCCTGACATAACAGGACGAAGGTCATCAGTTCCCGCAGCAAACATTGTTTTATTAATTGCTTTAGCAAGAACAGAAGAAACTATCTCAAACTTAGCTGTATTGTCAAGCAGCGGGAGTTTTGGGAAGTCTGCGCCGTTTTGCCCGGCTATCTTATATTTACCTTCACCTGCGATAATTTCAATTGCAAAAGTAGCAGAGTCAATATTAAAAGTAATGGGGATATCAGAAAAAGTCTTTAGAGTGTTTATCAGTATTTTGGAAGGAATACAAATCTTTCCATCCTCCTCAGCCTTTATAACCGGGATATTAACTATCATAGTTGTCTCTAAGTCCGATGCTGACACCTTTAAAGACTCCCCGTCCAGCTCGAACAGAAAATTATCAAGAATAGGTAAACGGTTAGCAGAGCTGATAACACCTCCAATGTTTTGGATATTCTTAAGTAATAACGGATTTGATACTATAAACTTCATAATATTAACTATTTATTGTTTTTAATTCTGCAAACCTACATAATTTTTATTAAATAGAAATATCCCAAATTAAATTTTGTCAATTTATTTTGAACAAGAGATCATTTGGTTCATTAGTTCAATAGTTAATTGGTTCATTGGTAATAAAATAAAAAAAGTTGAAAAATAAATAAGAAAAATCTTGACTTTATGGTGAAAATAGCAGTAATTTTGCAGAGTGAATTTATCAGATAAAATCAATGGCAAAATATACAAATAGCATACATACACCTAACATGAGGGGGAAGGTTGGGGATAAGGTACATGGAATGAACAGGTATGGACCTTTTGTAAGGCAAGCTCCTGTCAGGACCAAGCCATATACACCTCAGGAACTAAGCAGACAGGAAGCTTTTGCCATGTTATCGCCTATATGGTCATCATTAGAGGATTCAGAAAGAGAGCAATGGATAATAAAGGGTAGAGACAGGGATATAGCACGAAAGGTAGGAAATATAAATATAAAAGCAGGATGGAACCTCTTTCATAGTGTGAATCTAACGATGCTATCAGCGGGTGAACCTATAATTGAGAAAGTACCTACGTTTGATTATCCACAAGAGTTCAAAAATATAAATATTGGAATAGAGAAGATTAAAAGAAAGAAAGAGCTTATACTGGAGATAGAGCCAGAAATACAAGAGAACACTATACTATTGATATACGGAACAAGAGCAATGTCCCCAGGAATAATGTCAATTAACCCCGGTGAGTATAAAATAATTGCTTCTGTGGGGTATAAAACAAAAACAATGCCTAATAGCAATAAAATAAGCCTGACAGAATGTTATGAAAATAAATACCGGAGATTGCCTATTAACAGGCAAAAGGTAAGTTTTATCATCAGACCATTAAACAGGCATTGTGCAATATCGACCTACCCAAAAATCGCCACTTTCACTTACAAGGACGTGGCAAAGAGTGCTATCACCAAACAGTAACCCGTACATAACCCGTACATAACCCGTTAATAACCCGTACATAACGCGTAGCAACACGCTAACAACCAGCTACATACAGGCTGTATACAGGCTGACATATGGCTTGGTCATTAGTTCATTTATTCGCAATAATAATTTAAAAATCAAGTAACTCAAAATACCTCATCGCTTATTTGGGATTATGTAAGGAGAAATAATTAATAAAAATTGATAATAAATGATAAATACTTGAATTTGTTTAATTTTGTGAATTGGGTAGGCGGATTAAATTATCAAATAAGAATTTGATGTTTTTAAAAAAATGATTTAATCTCTATTTGCCAAATCTAACACTCATTTACTTTTATTTATTTTGTTAAATATACACTTTTATTATTAATTTTGCTTATAATAATTATTATATCTATTTCAATAAATCTGCTAATCTTATAATCCATTATGAATGGTGAATCCCTAAACATAAAACAGGACAATCTCGAAAAACTTAAACAAGTACTTCCTGAACTCTTTTCCGAAAACCAGCTTGACTGGGAAAAGCTAAAAGCTGCTTTCTCTGATGATATAAACTTTGCCAACGAACGCTATGTCCTCAACTGGGCTGGAAAAGCCGATGCTTTTAAAACTCTTCAGATACCTACTACTGCAACTTTAAAACCCGTTAAGGAAGAATCAATAAATTTTGATACAACTGAAAATGTATTTATCGAGGGCGAAAACCTTGAAGTGCTCAAAGTCCTCCAAAAAAGCTACTATGGAAAAGTAA
>CAZMDE010000002.1:0-13908 GCA_964564355.1 uncultured Bacteroidales bacterium
AGGGGTAAGGGATAAGGCAAAATACAAATTACCAAATTACAAATTACCAAATTACCAAATTACAATATAGGCGTAAGGGATAAGGGCAATGTTAGCACACTGTTAGCACACCGTTAGCATACCGTTAGCACACCGTCGGGTAAATTTATGATGTACGATTTAGATTTACGGTTTAGGCTTTTTTAGAGTTGATAAGAATATCAAGTAGTTTGATGCCGGAATCTGCAATAACAGTGCCGGGACCGAATATAGCTACAACACCTGCATCATAAAGAAACTGGTAGTCCTGTGATGGTATAACACCACCGGCTGTGACTAAGATGTTATCCCTGCCGAGTGCTTTAAGTTCGGAAATAACCTGTGGAATAAGTGTTTTATGACCAGCAGCAAGAGATGAAACACCGAGAATATGCACATCATTTTCTACTGCCTGTTTAGCTGCTTCATAAGGAGTCTGGAACAAAGGACCAATATCAACATCAAAACCCATATCAGCATAAGCAGTAGCTACTACCTTAGCTCCCCTGTCATGACCATCCTGCCCCATCTTAGCTATCATAATTCTTGGTCTTCGACCATCAAGCTTTTCAAATTCATCTGCCATGGCACGTGCCCGGGCAAATTTTTTATCATCAAATATTTCCATAGAATATACTCCTGAAATTGAACGAATAGTAGCCTGGTATCTGCCAAAGACTTTTTCGCAGGCATTAGATATTTCACCTAAAGTAGCACGCTTGCGGGCAGCATCAATAGATAATTCAAGTAAGTTCGTAGTTCGTAGTTCATAGCTTGTAGTTTGTAGTTCGTAGTTCGTAGTTCGTAGTTTACAAGCTTCTGTAATTTTATCTAAAGCTTGTTGTACTTCTTCATTATTCCTTTCAGCTTTAAGTTTTGTAAGGCGGGCAATCTGAGCCTCCCGTACAGCAGGATTATCAACTTCAAGAATGTCAATAGGCTGTTGCTTATCAAGCTTATATTTATTAACTCCGACAATAATGTCTCTGCCTGAGTCAATATGCGCCTGTTTACGAGCAGCAGCTTCCTCGATACGCATTTTAGGCAAACCTGTTTCAATAGCTTTTGCCATTCCTCCGAGCTTTTCAACTTCCTGTATAAGTTCCCAGCCTTTATGAGCAAGCTCATTTGTTAAATGTTCTATATAATAAGAGCCAGCCCAGGGGTCAACTGATTTGCAGATATTTGTTTCTTCCTGGAGATAAATCTGAGTATTACGCGCAATGCGTGCAGAGAAGTCAGTAGGGAGAGCAATAGCTTCATCAAGAGCATTTGTATGCAGAGATTGAGTATGCCCTAAAGCAGCGGCTAAAGCCTCTATGCAGGTGCGGGAAATATTATTATAAGGGTCCTGCTCAGTGAGACTCCATCCTGATGTCTGGCAATGCGCACGCAAAGCAAGTGACTTGGGGTTTTTAGGATTGAATTGCTTAACTATCTTAGCCCACAGCATTCTTGCAGCGCGCAGCTTTGCAATTTCCATAAAGTGATTCATGCCAACTCCCCAGAAGAATGATATACGCGGTGCAAACGCATCTATATCCAAACCGGCTTTAATACCAGTTCTTAAATATTCAAGTCCGTCAGCAAGTGTATATGCCATTTCAATATCTGCTGTGGCTCCGGCTTCCTGCATGTGATATCCGCTGACACTGATAGAATTGAACTTAGGCATTTGCTTAGACGTAAATTCAAATATATCAGCTATGATTCTCATTGAAGGTAAAGGAGGATATATATATGTATTCCGCACCATGAATTCCTTAAGAATATCGTTTTGTATAGTGCCGGATAATTTACTGACAGGTACACCCTGTTCTTCAGCAGCTACAATATAAAAAGCAAGAATAGGCAGAACAGCACCATTCATAGTCATAGAGACAGACATTCTGTCTAAAGGTATGTGGTCAAAAAGAATCTTCATGTCAAGGACAGAGTCAATGGCAACACCTGCTTTACCGACGTCCCCGACAACACGTTCGTGGTCGGAATCATAACCCCGGTGAGTAGCAAGGTCAAAAGCAACTGAAAGTCCCATCTGGCCGGCAGCTATATTCCTGCGGTAAAAAGCATTAGATTCTTCAGCAGTAGAAAATCCTGCATACTGCCTGACAGTCCATGGTTGCATCACATACATTGTAGAATACGGACCTCTCAGGAAAGGCGGTAAACCTGCAGCATAATTCAAATGTTCCATTCCCTGTATATCGGATTTTGAATATACAGACTTAACGTCAATTGGAGGCTGGATGTTAGAAGCTGGAAGCTGGAGATTGAGGTCAGATGTATGAGGTATGAGGTCAGAATCTTTTAGTTTTTTATAATCTATATTTTGAAAGTCTATTCGCATACATATTAGTCGTAAGTAGTAAGTCGTAAGTAGTAAGTCGTAATATTATTTACTAATGTTAATCAATTTTTTCTGATATTTTATTAATGTTTCAGCTATATTAGTTTTAATGCTTATAAAATCATCTACTCCTGCATTTTTAAGTTCATTAATTATATTTTCCGGGTTTCCTGCAATAATTACAGTAGTTTTTGGATTATTAGCTTTTATTTTCCTTGTGATTTCAGGAGCAAAACTTGCATATTCATCATCAGAGCTGCAGATAATAACTATGTCAGGATTAATTTTAAAAGTATCTGTCAAGCCTTCATCAACAGAGTTAAATCCAATATTATCAATTACCTCATATCCACAGCAGCCAAAAAAGTTAGCAGAGAAGCCTGCTCTTGCTCTTCGCATAGTTCTGTTGCCTATAGTAAAAAGAAATACTGAAGGTCTCCTATTTCCTTTGCTGACAAAGCGTTCTGTTGTTAGCCTGATGCTTTCAAAAATGTCAGCAGAACGCTGGAGGCTTAAGGTTTTAATAACTTTTTTTACTTCTTTAACCCCCCATTTTCTGATATATTCATTATCTACCTGCTCTATAATGTTTTCTGCAGGATTAGGATATTTATTAGTTCCGAGAATAGTTTGTTTTCCGGCAGATATCTGTTCATTTCTTTTTCTGACAGTTTCTTCAATTCTATTTTGCACAAAATTTTGCTTAATGGCTTCAATGTATCCGCCTTTAGCTTCCACTTCCCTGAACAGGTTCCATGCTGCCTGAGCAATAGATTCAGTAAGATTTTCAATATAATATGAACCTGCGGAAGAGTCAACTATTTTATCAAGGTATGATTCATTTTTAAGTATTAGCTGAGTATTACGTGAGATTCTGTAAGAGTATTCGTCAGGCTTACGGTATATCATATCATAAGGAAGAACAGTAACAGATTCAGCCCCGCCGATTGCAGCAGACATAGTTTCAGTTGTAGCTCTCAGTACATTGTTATACGGGTCATACAAAGTCTTATTGTAAGTAGAAGTATAGCAATGAATAAATATTTTTATTGAATTCACATCTACAGGTTTATATGCTTCAACAAGCTTTGCAAAAAGAATCCTTGCTGCTCTCAGCTTTGCAATTTCAATGAAATAGTTAGAGCTTACTGCAAAAGAGAACATTAAGCTTTTCGCTGCTTCATCAACTGATAAACCATTATCTGTAAGCCGGGCAATGTATTCATTGACAGCCGCGAGAGAGAATGCCAGCTCTTCAACTGCTGAAGCTCCTGAATTATGAAGATAATGACCATTTATTGTTACAGCTTTAAAATTCGGCAGCTTATCTTTAACCTGTTTGACAAAACAAGAAGCTTCCTCAAAGTTGTTTTTCTCGTTTGTATAAAAATTACCGTGCAGTAAAAAATAGCTTATCGGGTCGAAATTAAATGAGCCTTTTACTGAAGATTTATCAATACCTCTTTTTTCTAATTCCTGAAGAAATAAATCTAATAATATAGGATATGACTTAGAGGCAGTAAAATTTACACTTGTCTTATTTAAGTCAATATCTTTTAAAAGCTCAGAAATATGTTTATTTGTAGTAGCTCTTTTGGCTCTTAGACCAACAGAATCAGCTCCGCCTTTTATAGCTTCAACAGCTATCCTGTTAGCTTCTTCAGGATTCTGCTCAAAAATATCCTCCCTGATTTCCCAGCTATTATCTTTTGTTTTATAACCTCTGACAAAAGGAAACTCACCCGGATAAATATCCGGATAGTCTATGTTTTCAAGATGCTCTGCTGTGTAGTATGGTTTTATATCAATACCCTCAATAGTTTTCCATGTCAGTTTTTTCTCATAATCAGCTCCCTTAAGGTCTTCAAGTATTTTCTGCTCCCATTGAGCAATTGTAACAGGTGGAAATTTTTAAAGTTAAAAGTTATATATATAATTTAACGGGATGCAAATATATTATATTTTGCAAACAGCAAAAGGTCGAATTAAACTATTTAATCAGACATAGTTCATTGAGTACTCCTGTGATACACCTTGAATGGTAAATGAATACTCCGAGTTAGGGTCGGGGGAACATCATTGGACTACTATTAGTTCACCAATGGAAAACCAATGGAACACCAATCAAAATGGTATTAAAGAAAGGAAAATGTTTGTATTTGAATGATTTATAATATTGAACGATTGACCTAAACTTATTTGTCTTAGGATACTACACAGATATCCAGGCATAAACGTATTATAGACTGAATGTTTAGAATATAAATATGATTCAATATTATTATATGTATTTAAATTAGTCATATCTATGTTATATCAGCATAACAGCTATTTGAATTGTTTACAAAATTAATACATTTTAGCTAAATAATGCAAGAAAAAAAGCAAGATATAATTTGATATATATCTATTTAATAAAAAATGATTATGTTTGCTTTGATTATAAAAAAGTATAATAGTTAGAATTTCATTCAAAATTATGTCGCCCTTGCAGGGCTGAAAATTATAGTAGGATTAATAACACAGGGCGTTGCCCTGTGCTGATATATTTCGCCCCTACAGGGTAAAATGAAATTAAAAAAAGAGGGATTTGATGTAAATAAAAAATCAAATGGTAAGCGTTGGAAAAAGGCGACAGAGATTACAAGGGGTAAGGTGTAAGGAGTAAGGGATAAGAAAAATAAATAATTATAACAGATGAATTATTACGAGATAGGATTTTTTGCAGTATTTATAATTTTGATAATTGCCGTATTGGTTATAGATCTGGCAGTAATAGGTAAGAAAAGTCATGTTCTTTCTTTCAAGGAAGCACTTGGATGGACTGTAGTATGGGTGTCATTAGCAATAGGGTTTTATTTCTTTTTGCAAACACATGGAGCAATGATCCATGGTATTGATTCACAAAATAAATTAATAAATATTACAGAGAAGTATCATGATAATATTGATGTCCGTTCTTTAAGCTTTGAGGAAGGACTTGAGAAATATCAGAATAATCTTTCGCTTGAATACATCACCGGTTACTTAATAGAATATTCACTTTCGGTTGACAATGTTTTTGTAATGATCATGATATTTCTTTCTTTCGGGCTACAACAGAGATATTATAAACGTGTGCTTTTTTGGGGAATTTTAGGAGCTATAATAATGAGGTTTATTTTCATATTTGTAAGCGCTGCTTTGATTCAACGTTTTTCATGGCTATTGTATGTATTCGGGGCTTTCCTTGTCTTTACAGGTGTAAATATGTTTTTAACGCGCAATAAGACACAAAAAATAGACCCGCAAAAGCATCCAATTGTAAAATTTGCATCTAAATATTTTGCTGTATTTCCGAGGCTTGTAGGTCAAAATTTCTTTATCAAGAAAAATAAAAAACTCTTTATAACTCCACTGTTTGTAATCCTCCTGGTTATTGAGTTTACTGATGTGGTATTTGCGGTTGACTCTGTACCAGCAATTTTTTCTGTTACACGCGACCCGTATATAGTTTTCTTTTCAAACATTTTTGCAATCTTAGGTCTGCGTTCTCTGTTCTTTATTGTTGCAAATGTTATGAACCTATTCAGGTATCTTAAGATAGGGCTTTCTGTATTGCTTGCCTTTGTTGGGTTTAAAATGATATTTCATGTATTTCTTGACAGCATAGGATTTACAACTGCTCATTCCCTGTATGTTATAATTTTTATTCTTGTAGTCAGTATTATTGCGTCGGTGTTGATTCCAATGAAGGATAAAAAATAAAAAAATTGGAATACTGATTATTATGATTAACTGTGATAAAAAGGTTCACGCAAAGGGCGAAAAGTTCAAAACGCAAAGAAGATTAATTGCAAGATAAAAAATTACACAGAGATCCACAAAGAATCCACAGAGTTACACAGAGAAAAACTTTTATAGGTTATAACATTCTAATTCTATCTAAAATTTATTGTAATTGGTAGATTTTCCCGGGGTTGCTTTTTATGATTCCAGCGAATTCTAGATTTAGGAGTAATTCAGCAATTTTACTTGTGCTGAATTGTGTGTTGTTGCAGAGGTAATCTATGCTTGATTCTTTGTTTTCTTTAAGAATGTCAACTATAATCTGCTCATCGGCAGTTAATACTCTGAATAATTCGGCAGGTTTCTGTTTTTCCTTTTTCACAGGGCTGTCCCATGACATAAAGTATTTGATATCGTCAGCGTTTTCGACAAGACCTGCTTTATTAGCTTTAATAAAATAATTACAGCCTTCAGAACATTTGTCACCAACTTTTCCTGGGACTGCAAAAACATCCCTACTGTAGGAATTAGCAATTTCGCCGGTAATCAAAGCACCGCCTTTCATCTTGGATTCTATAATAACAACAGCGTCAGCTAAACCTGCAATAATTGCATTTCTTTCGGGGAAATTCATTTTATCAGGTTTAGTTTTACTCATGAATTTTGTCAGTAAACCACCACAGTCAAGCATTTTCTTAGCAGTTCCCCTATGAAGATCCGGATATATCCTGTCCAAGCCATGACCTAATACCCCGACAGTCTTCAGATTATTTTGCATAGATGCTTTATGAGCACAAATATCAATACCATAAGCTAAACCGCTCACAATAAGTATATCCAAATCTGAAAGTCCGTTAACTATCTTTTTAGTAATTGACTTGCCGTAATCAGTTGCAGTTCTTGTACCGACAATGCTGAGTATCTTTGAATTATTAAGGTCAGCATTTCCTCTGTAATAGAGCATCAGGGGACTATCAGCACATTGCTTCAACCTGAAAGGATATTCTTTATCAAGATAAAATAAAGGAGTAATTTTATGTTTTTCGATAAATACTATCTCTTCTTCAGCCCTCTTGAATACATCTTTTAAATTAGAAAAAGAGTTAGCTGCAATAGAGCCTATTCCGGGGATTTTGGCAAGCTTTTCTTTTTTTTCATTGAAGACATTTTCCAAACCACCGCAATATGCAATAAGGTTCTTTGCCCTTATTTCACCAATATTCGGAATTAAAGTTATGGCGATTTTGTGAAGCAACATTGATTTTTAATTTGCACACAAATATAATAATAATTGATTAATCAATATTTTATACTTTTGGAAAATATTATGACTTTTAAAATGAGTAATAAAAATAAACGGCTGAGTATATATACAATCTGGATAATTATTATCTCGGTAATATGGATTCAATTTAATCATAAACACTGGAGAAACTTTAAAAGTGTCATCCAATGGGATGTTGTAAATTATTATCAATATCTACCAGCAACATTTGATTATGGCGATTTAAGCTTAAAATTTATTGACAAAGATCAGAGTCTTTTAAAATGGAAATTTTGGCCCTACGTAAGCCCAATTGGAAAATATTCAGACAAAATGACGATGGGGCTTTCATTTATGTATTTACCATTTTATTTAATTGGACAGATACAAGCCTATATCACAAACGAGCCAACAGATGGCTTTTCTTCCCCATATTCTTTCTGGTTGCTTTTCAGTTCTTTGTTTTATGTAATAATCGGGTTTTATTATTTAAGAAAAGTATTATTAAAATATTTCAGTGATGGCATAGTATCGCTAACAATAGCTTCAATATTTTTCGGAACAAATTTGCTATATTACACAACATTAAATGCACCCATGCCCCATTCTTATCTATTTTCATTATTTTCAATATTTATTTATTACACCATAAAATGGCATGAAAAAATTAACATTAAGAATTCAATAATAATAGGTATTTTATTGGGATTGATATCATTAATAAGACCCTCAAGTACAATTATAATAATCTTTTTTATTTTCTATTCAATAACCACAAGGGCTTCTCTGATTAATAAAACAAAACTTTTTTTAAACAAGCGGAAATACCTAATGATAATAGGTATTATAAGTTTTATTATATGGATTCCACAGCTAATATACTGGAAATATACAACAGGGGATTACTTCTTTTTTTCCTATCAAAATGAACGATTTTTTTTCAATAATCCTCAGATTATAAAAGGATTATTTGGATTCAGGAAAGGTTGGTTCATATATACACCACTAATGTTTTTTGCAGTAACAAGCATATTTTTATTATTAAAAAAGCAGAAAGAATTCTTTTTACCTATAATCATATTCACGATACTGAATATATACATAATATTATCATGGTGGTGCTGGTGGTATGGAGGCACATTTGGACACAGAGCGTTTGTAGAGTCCTATGCAATCTTATCAATTCCTTTTGCATTACTACTGTCATATGGCATAAAGCAAAATCGTTTTACAAGAATAACTACAATCGCTTTAGTATTTATATTAATTATACACCAAATTTATCAAACAATTCAATTGAATTATAAAGCAATCCATTATGATTCAATGTCAAAGGAAGCATACATGGATTCATTTTTAAGAATATTACCATCATCAAAATTCGAATCACTTTTAAGCTATCCGGATTATGAATCATCAGTTATTGACAATAACTATGACACGAAACCTACAATAATTTCAATAAAAACAGTCAATATCAAAGGCTCTAACGGAAAATATGTATGTACTGATTTGGGGAATAATAATTTATTATTTGCAAACAAGGACCATACCCTGAGCTGGGAATCATTTAACTTAATAATGCTCAATAACGGGAAATGTGCACTTGTAAGTTGTGAATACAAATATATAACTAACGAGACTGAAGGTAAAAATGAGATTACAGGAAACAGAACAGAAATGAAACCATGGGAAACCTTTGCACTGCATCAGATTGACCAAAAACATTTTGCATTTAAAGCAACAAATGGCAAATATCTAACAATAGATTTAAAAACAGGACAGCTTTTTGCAACAGCTAAAACAATAGGCAAAAAAGAAATATTTGAAATATTATATATCAATAGCCCCAATAATACTGAAACAAATAATATTGAGATAACAAAGAGAGAATTATTAAAGACTGATTTCATATATCTGGATGGTAAAACTTTTAAACATAAAGGGAAGGATTTTTTTTCTATCATGTTGAATTATGCAGTGTGTATCAGGAATATTGAAAATGAATATTTTGTATCATGTATAAAAGAATACGAAAACAGCAATAAATTTGAGGGGAATACAAAAAACAATTGGGAAAAGCAAATAAGGGGGCATATGCAACTGATGAAGGAGATGGGCTTTAATACAATAAGACTCGTTTTTAACCGTGTACATAGTGATAACTCGAAATACTATTACAGCACAAATGGGAAAAACTTATATTTAGAAAAGGATTATGACATTATTATTAATGCATTAGAAAAATTCATAAACATTGTTTCAGATTATGATATAAAAGTCATGCTTCTGATAAAAGAACCTGTAGAAAATAAAGAAATAGAATATTTCACAGTACGCATATTGGAAAGATTTAAAAACAATTCGAGTATTTTCGCATATGATTTTTTCAATGAGCCATTATACTTTGACAGTGAGCAATTGCCTTCAGACAAAAGACCCCGCAAAAAAGAAGATGCTTATAGAATTGTATCCAACTGGAAAAAATTAATGACAGAACATGCTCCCAAACAATTATTAACAATAGGATTTTCAGAACCTATTGAAGTATTTGAATGGGATCCGGAAATACTGCCAGTTGATTTTATAGCATTTCATACATATAATCCATTAAGAGTAGCTAATGAAATATACTGGTACGGCAAATACACATCTAAGCCATGGATGATAGGCGAGACGGCATTACCGGCAGACGGAGATTCCATTAGTTATGATGAGCAAAAGCAATTTATGAAAGAGGTTTACAGAAGAATAGTTGATTGCGGAGGAAATGGTATTGGATGGTGGGAATTCCAGGAACCAGCAGAAGGGACTTTCGAAGCAAAATATGCAGGGATTTTAAATCATAAAGGGACTACCACAACGAAAGACGGGAAATACACAATTCAGGGTTCTGTAAAACCAGTAGTAAAAGAAATAGCCAAATTCAAAGAATATAAATCCAAATCTACCTGCTCTCGTTTGTCTAATTATTATAATATGATGGGTTATAATAATTTTGTGATAACAGGAAAAATATTGAATAGTCTTGATGATAAGCCTATAGAAGGCGCAGTTATACGAGGATGGAATCAAAACTGGTCAGTTGGGATGAACACATTTACAAATGAAAACGGAGAATTTACCTTATATAGCAATGATATCTGCGTGCATTTTGAGATATCTGCGCCAAAAATGACCAAGATAAAGTTTGATCACAAAACAAACTACTTCCCGGTTTCTAATAAAGGATTTAATATTAATTCTCTTCCAAATCGGAATTTAGAATATCAAAAAATTTCATACAAACATTTTTTATTACATAATTATAGCTTATACAGACAAGCCGAGACTGATTTTTATATATTTAACTTTGATCCGACCAAATTCAACCAGGCAAAATTTATAGGGTATATGGGTATAAAAAAATTACAAACTTTGCCTTTTTAAAATGCTTTGTAAATTGAAAAAATGAAACATTCTATAATGGAGTTTTGTAAATACAAATATATAGTCTAAGCACTTCCGTATAAAATTATAAAGCAAAAGAAGAAAACAGATTTAAAAAATCAAATAAAAATATCAGACATGAGGATTTTTAAAAAACTTAGCTTAGTTACACTAATAGTAACTTGTATAATAATATCCATATACAGGATTAATATAGTGAATGAAAAAGAAATTTCCTGGGATGTTTTAGGATATTATTTATATCTACCAGCAACTTTTATTCATCATGATGCAATGTTAAATGATATAGGATGGTTAAAGAAAATTAATTCAGAAAAAAACCTGACAGGCACACTCTACATGGTATCACAAAATAAAGAAGGAAAGCCGATGTATTTTTTCTTAATGGGAATGGCATTGTTTTATCTACCTTTCTTTTTTGCAGGGCATGTTTTTGCCTCCATCTCAGGATATGCAGCGGATGGATTTAGTTTGCCTTATCAGTATTTCCTGGTAATAGGAGGAATTATCTACACTATAACAGGATTAATATATTTAAGAAAAATACTAATGCGGTTTTTTTCAGAAAACTTATCATCATTAATAATGATAATAATAGTATTCGGGACTAATTATATCAACCATCTTACAATAAAAAACTTAGAAACAGTAAATGTGCTTTTTATGCTTACAAGTATTATAGTCTGGAATACTATAAAGTGGCATGAAAATTACAAGAATAAATATTTAATAGCTTTAGGTATATGTATTGCTCTTGCGACAATGATAAAGCCAAGTGAGGTTTTTGTTTTGCTAATACCATTGCTTTGGAATGTTACATCTATAGAGATGCTAAAACAAAAATTTATAATTCTCATTTCAAATAAAAAAGGAGTATTAATTACAATCGGAATTTGCCTGGTATTAGTATTACCACAAATGCTATACTGGTATTTAAGAACGGGTAATATAATATATGACAGTTACAAAAATCCGGGGGTGGGTCTGGATTATTTATCACCACATATAATTGATGTATTATTCAGCTATAGAAAGGGTTGGTTTTTATATACTCCAATAATGATTTTCTCAATAATCGGTTTTTATTTTCTATATAAAAAAAACAAACAAATTTTTTATGCAAGCATTTTATATTTTCTGGTTTCATTTTATATAATCGCAAGCTGGACAGAATGGTGGTATGGAGCCGCATTCTCAACCCGTCCATTAATTACAACTTACCCAATATTATCTATTTGCTTAGGATATTTTTTGCTTTATATAAAAGAGAAGAGTCTATTCATAAAAATTGCATTCAGTGGAATTGCTGTATTTTTTATTTTTTTAAATCAATTTCAATGGTGGCAATATAAGAACTATATATTAGACCCATATCGTACGACAAAAGAATATTATTGGGCAACTTTTCTGAAAACAAAAGCTACAGATTCAAACAGAGAGCTATTGATGGTTGACAGAGATTTTACAGGGAAAATGGAATTTAAGGATGAATACAAATATCAAAAAACAATATTATTAACTGATAATTTTGAAGAAAAAAATGAAAAAGAAATACAGTCAGAAGACAATAATAAGTTTTTCAGATTTAGAGAAGACCAGGAGTATTTTCCTATACTAGAAACATCATACAATGAACTAACTCAAAAAGATCATATATGGATAAAAGCGAGCATGGATATTCGTTTTCCGAATGACTATAAAGGACAAATGCCCTGTATAGTAATGTCTATGGAAAGGAAAACATGGTCATACGGATATTATTTATCAGAAATAAAGCAAGATTCAGCATCAAATCACTGGAAAAAAGTAGAAATGATGTATATAAGTCCTGAAATCCGAAGCGGTAAAGATCGAGTTAAATGCTACATCTGGAAACGAGGCAAGGAGGCTTTCGATATTGACAATGTAAAATTAGAAATATATAAAAGGAAGTAAAAACAAAAACTTCAAAAGAGAAATAGACATGCTGAATTCATGCTTATTAGTTGCAGTCAGGCTTTTTCTTAATCAATACAGTTTCAGTTTCTTTATATTCGTTCAAAACGTTAAAACAATTCTCAGGGATTAATTTCCCTTTCTCATCTTTGAAGCAATAAATAAAATCTGCGTTTTTATCAATACCATCTCTGTTAGCAGGGAGTAAGTAATCCATTGAATATAAAACTCTATAATAATTAATTGAAGGTTCAAAAATCCAATTGTTTGATATAGATATTTTTCTATTTTTATAAATGCCATCCTTATGTAGCTCAATAATAGTTTTCATGATGCTTTTTGTTTTAGAATCATAAGCCCATTCTTTGGTATATTTAAGATTTAAATTATTTATAAAATGCCATTCTAAAGGTACGCATAACAGCAGTAAAACAAATATATTAAATACAATTTTTAAAATTTTATTCGAGAATATTTGCAAATAAATATCTGATAATAAAAAATAAATAAAGAGGGCAAATAACGAAACATATATCAGGGAAGACCTTTCAGGCGGGTAAAAAGCATTAAACAAATAATGCTGCATAATAGCAGCAAAAATCATTAAAAACAGCAATAAAGTTATTTTAGATAAAGCTGAATAATTTTTACTGTAAATCTGATATACTATTGTGATTGCAAAAACTGCGATAATTATTTGGCGGATAATAATCCACATTTGTTCTCCGTAATAACTAAAATAAATTGAACGATGAATAAGAATAGTTAAAATACTATCAATAAAATTGCTGGAACCACCAAAGTTTAACTCATTGCTGCTTTGTAGTATTAATAGTCGTTTGATAATAAAAATAAGAAAAAACAAATTAATAATAAAGACTAAGACAAGCCCTGCAATTCTTTTATAATTAAGTTGAATTTTTTTGTTTTTCAATAACAGATATAATTCTATAAAAAAGATAATCATTAATGATATATTCAAATTAATACAATTGAGATTTGAATATGCAGAGAATAGACTAAAAAGTAACGAAAACGATAAGCCTGTGATGTATTGTTTATAAGTAATAAAATTATCCAGTTTAAAAAATCAAACATTTAATTGAAAGGAAGCCTTTTATAG
>CAZMDE010000002.1:13918-32262 GCA_964564355.1 uncultured Bacteroidales bacterium
ATTATCCAGTTTAAAAAAATAGTACAAAGCTGCTAATCCAAAACCAAGAGAAAGACCATAACCCCTTGCGAGGCTGAAAAAATCCAACATATATGGATTTAACAATAAAAGTGTTGCACCTAAAAGCATTAAAAATACATTATTCGCTTTTATTAATATCTTATAACTAAAAACAGAATATAAAATAAATGCTAAAATATTAGGGAGCCTGAGAAAGATTTCCTGAGCACCGAAAAAGCGATAAAATATTGACATAAGCCAAGTATTCAGAAAATGATCATTAGGAGTTTTGCCCCAAAATTTATCTCCAGTAACTATTTTAAAAGAAAGACTCTCGTCATGAGTGAAGGATAAATAGTAAGCCCTTAAAAAAACATAAATTGTAAGTGAGCAAATTATTAATATTAATATTATTCTTTTGATATTTAGGTATCTTTTATCTTCCATTTCTTTCTAATGTTATTTAATATTTGTATAAATTAAATCTGATAATTATTGATAATTGGCCATTGACAAATAATATTTAATAAGTCACCGCTTCTTTTATTCATTAAAAACAATTTTCAAGTCATCAACAAAAAGATTTTGTTTATCAGGGTTCCAGACATAGACCTGCAGCTTATTGTCACCACTAACATCAGCAGGGATATTAAAAGAAGTATATACTTTATACCATTTACCTTGCGAAGTTAAAAAATCATCAATAGTTGTCCCCTGCCATAAAACAGACTTACCATTTTTTTCAATAGTGCAAACAAGCTTAGAGTTAGTGTACGGTTTAGATGTAGAAAATACCCAAATAGTGACTTCTGCCTTAGACCATTTCTTTCTGCCAATACTCCATAATTCACGTGAAAATCCTTTACAATATTCATATTTTTCGTTAAGAAACCCCGAATGGTTAAAAGAATGACAATATTTATCTGTATAGTTATCAGTAAATAATATTGTAGTATTCTCAAAATCATTTGTAAATGTATATGTTGTTTGAGAAGTTTTAATCATGCCTGTGCTTTCAACCAAATCAGCATATTGCTGCCATGACCATGTATCTCCGAAATAACATTTAGTATACTTAGTAATTATCATTATATTATAAAAAGAAAATAAAGAGATAATAATCAGATATAAAACTTTAAATAAGGCATGCTTTAATTTGAATATTAACTGGGTCAAATAACCAAAGGGTATACATAAAACAGGAAAATAATCAATAAAAGAACGCTGACCATAGCTGCAGCCAAAATACCAGGAATGCCATGAAGCAAACAAATAGCTTATAAAGAAAAACATAATTCCGGCATATATCCCATTAGGAATTCGCTTAAATATCATTATTACTATCCCAGCTAAAAAAAGAATAATTACCGGACTGTAAATGAATAAGCCATTGTTAGGAGAAAACCAAATTTCAAGTAATTGCGGGTGTTTCCAGTATGAGAAACTTTCATTACCATAAGAATATGTAAAGTAGCTGCCTGTTGAGTAGTGCCAGTATAGCATCTGAGGTAAAAATACAATAAAAAAAGTTGTAAAAAATATTAATATCAACCTGGGATTAAAAAGCATTTTTAATCTTTCTTTCAGATTATTTTTTAATGTACCTAAGTCCCAAAAAAGCAATATGGAAAGAAAAAGAATATTTGTTGGTCTGATAAGTATAGCAAAAGAAGCAGAAATGCTAAGCAGGGCAAAATATTTAATTTGATGATTTAACGATTTGGCATTTTGATAATTTTCTCTATTATCTATAAATTTTATTAAAAAGTACAGGAAAGCAGAAAAAAGAAAAAAAGAGTAAACATGAGGCATTAATGTTTCATCAATAGAATAATAAAGAAGATTAGTCGCTATGAAAGTAAAAACAACAACAAAGTATCTAATCCAAACAGAGAAGTATTTTCCGAGAACCAAAAATAAAAACCAAAGTCCCAAAGCAAGGTAAAATGCAGCTCCAATATTCATCATTTTTTGATATGGTGGAGAGAACCCATCGGCCTGATAATGGAAAGCTTTAGCATAAATATGAGCAATAGTAAAGAAAGGTAATTGCAGTAAAGCAATACCATAAGTATATTTTGTAAACAGCTTCTGATTATTCTGTTCAAACCAAAATCCCCCGCCGGTCTTTGAATCAATATCGGGAGGGAATTTTTTAATGTCAAAATGATAAATTAATGTAGCAGGCAAATAAATATAATAACCGGCTTTGTCAGCCCATACCTCACTCCTGTAATTAAAATAACCAGTGTTTTTATGTTTTATGACAGAGAGCCATGCAACAACAAAGAATATAAGTATAAAGATTATACTATTTGGTAATTTAGTAATTTGGTAATTTGGTAATTTAAATTTCATAAATCAAAATTTGATATTCATGGCTTTTTATACACCTCAGTCCAAATATTATGGTTTTGGACTCTGTATATCAACTTAAGATTATATTCTTTTTTAAATTGTTCATAAACCGGGTTATTTTCAACGCTTGAGAATATGCAATATTCTGCAGTTTTAATATTATCATCATTATTAGTAACACGCCTAAAGATTTTATTTTTATCAGATAAATAACCGGCATAAGGGTCAGTTAAATCAACCATCATTAGGAAATGAGTATAAATTACTTTATCCTGTAAATGCTCCTTTTCACAAAAAGACACAATATTTTTATGGATATGCACTGCATCAGCAAAACCAAGATTGGAATCAAATGCATTATGTTTTGTATAAGAATAATAGATTTTCACAGACAGTATAGTAACAAGTAATAAGATTAATAACAGATTGTATTTATTGAATGCTTTAATAATCAGGTAGGAAGATAAAATAATGTAAAGGGGGAAAATGCAGAGTATATATCGTGTACTATAAAAATTTAATGAACTGAATATTATAAATAATACAATAAAAACAGAGAATAAATAAATTACATTTTTTTGAACTAATGGTATTTTAATATGCTTTATAAATACAAAAACAATAGATATAATTAAAAACAAAGTCATGATATTTCTGCCATAATAAATAAATAAATAAGCAAAACTACCATGTATCATTTTGCTGAAAATCGAATACAGATTAAAAGTTAAAAAGTTAATATGAACCGGATAAAAATACCATCCATAAGTGAATTTCTGAATAATAAAAAAGACAGAAACCAATAATAATGGCAGGAACAAAGAACAAAGAACAATGAACAGTGAGCAATGAGCAATGGTTTTCTTGTCTTTTGTGAAAATATATTCAATTAATTGCCAGACCAATAAAGTAACAACAAGTATAATACCTGATTCTTTTGTAAGAACAAGCATGGAAGCAGAAAGTGCGTATAATATCCATCTTTTGCTGAAAAAGAAATAAAGGGATATGAGTGTGAGCAAGGCAAGCTGCACTTCGAATAAAACAAAAGAAGACTGTGCAAGAAATATTTCCTGAGAAGCAAACAAAACACAGGCAACAATTCCGGTAATACGATTGAAAAATTTCCTGCAGAAGAAATATATGCTAAATATTAGCAATACTGACAAAAACAAAGGATAGGATTTCATAGCCACTATGCTTGTGCCGAAAATTTTCATCCATAATGCTTCGCAGAAAAAGAACAAAAGAGGATGACCTTTTGAAATATCCGAAGGTATAGAACCGGGCAAAATACCCAAGCCATGATCATATAAATATCTGGCAGCAACGCTATGACCAAAAGCCTCATCCCAATAAAAGGGTAAAGAAAGATGAGGAATTTTAATGAATATGAAGGTAATGGATATAGCTATTAAAAAATAAAAGTATGCATCATTTATTATTCTTTTAAGCATAATCTGATTTATTGGTTCAATTGAAAACTGTTTCAAGCACCTGGTGAGATTTAATTTCACTAATACCCGCCACATGATAGCGATAATATTCTATGATTTTATTTAATAATTGCTTTCTATATTCTGCCGGTACATAATGTTCCCCGAATTCTTTTTCAAGCAGCAAATGAAATTGGTTGCTCAAAGATTCATCCATACATGTCTCCTCGTCAGTAACAAATTCCTGGAACATGCCTTCTCTGATATTGAAAACACTAACATTATCAGAAAAATTATTGTTAGGATAAAAGCCAAGATATTTATTAAGCTTTACAACAAAATGAAAGTGATAATCAGAAAAATTTTCTTCAGCTTCATCAAGGGAAATAATAGATTTATATATAAAATCAAACATTTCCTCATTCTTTGTTTCTTCTTTAATAGACTTGTAAAGTATTTCATTCATAAACAATGCTATCGAGCTTTTCCTCATATCAAAGGGAATGGATTTGAATGTGTAATTACTTTTAATCTCTTTCAGATGTTGTAAACCTTTTTTATTATTATGATAAACAACAAGGTCAACAAGAGAAAGATGCCGAAGCAATCCCTGTTTTACTTTTGATTTATTATTTCTTACGCCTCTGATAATGAATGATTCCAAGCCGAACAGCTCAGTATATATTTTTGCTATGACACTGGTTTCAGAATATTTAATCTGGTGTAATACTATTCCTCTTGTCTTGTGCTGGTTCATTGGTTACTAGTTCACTTGTTCATTAGTTTATTAGCAAAAGTAATATTTATTTGAAATATACAAACAATGAAGTATGAAAGAAAGTAATAATAGGAGAATGAAAAAGAAAAGGATTAAGAAGCGGAATATATTAATTAAATAATAAAATTGAGACATTGAAATTCAATAATTTTCAATTTCAACTCATAAAAATTTTCAGGAATATTTTATTATATTAAAAAATATTTACATTAGCGGCTTATTAATTTTACAAATTCTGCTGATATACAGCATTTAATTTTTTAATTATTTTTATTATGGATAAACTTAAATTGAACCTTGAGAATTTGAATAAAGCTTTTCCTGATGAGTTTTCACAGGAACAGGTAGCAAAAGCAAAGACTTTATTCTTAAAACGATTGGCTGAAACATCACACAAATTTTATGGAGGGAAAATTCAAACAGTTCCTAAAGCGCCTGTATTAGGATTTAACTGGTTTAATGTATGGTATACGCCCGGGGTATCAAAGGTATCAACAACAATTCGTGATAACAATGATACATCTTTTGAATTTTCTAATCGCAGTAATCTTGTTGCAGTAGTAAGTGATAGCACCAGGGTATTAGGAGACGGAGATTGCACCCCATCAGGCGGTTTGGGAGTTATGGAAGGTAAGGCATTTCTAATGAAATATCTCGGAGGAATTGATGCAGTTGCATTATGCATTGACAGTAAGAACGCTAAAGGAGAGAATGACCCGGATAAAATTATAGATTTTGTTAAAATGGTACAACATTCTTTTGGTGCAGTAAATCTTGAAGATATTTCTCAACCAAATTGCTATAAGGTTCTAGATACTCTCAGGGAAGAATGCAATATACCTGTATGGCATGATGATGCACAGGGGACAGCATCAGTAACCTTAGCAGGATTAATAAATGCTCTAAAAGTTGCCGGTAAATCAATGTCAGAAGTAAAAATGGTTTTTTACGGGGCTGGGGCTTCAAATGCAACTATTGCAAGAATTATTATAGCAGCAGGGGGTGATCCAAAAAAGATGATCATGTTTGATACTAAAGGAGGATTACATCAAAACAGGGATGATATTAAAGCTGACGAGAGGTTTTACAGAAAATGGGAATTATGTCAGCAAACAAATCCGCATTGTATAAATAATATAGAAGAGGCAATGAAAGGTGCGGATGTATTAATAGCACTGTCAAAACCAGGTCCGGACGAGGTTAAGCCTTCATGGATAAAATCTATGGCAGCCAAGTCAATAGTATTTGTATGTGCTAATCCAGTACCAGAAATTTACCCATATAAGGCAAAAGAAGCAGGAGCTTATATAGTAGCAACCGGCAGGGGTGATTTTGCTAACCAGGTTAATAACTCACTTGGTTTTCCCGGCATACTTAAAGGTGCTTTGATGGTACGAGCAAAAAAAGTAACTGATAATATGGCAATTGCTGCAGCAAGGTCTCTTGCAGGATTTGCTGAGAAAAGAGGAATTGGTCCGGATAACATTATTGCTACTATGGAAGAAGCGGCAGTATTTCCGAATGAGGCGGCTGATGTTGCTATGCAGGCAATCAAAGACGGAGTTGCCAGAGTTAATATAACAAGAGAAGAGGCTTTTAAAAAAGCTGAGGAAGATATAAAACATGCAAGAGCTATGACGCAGTTGCTCACTGATAAAGGATTCATCAAAGAGCCACCGCAGCAAATGCTTCAGGATGCTCTTAACTGGGCGGTAAGCCAGGTAAAGTAATAGAAGCTGGAAGTTAGAAGCTGGTAGTTTAAAGCATACAGACTCCAGTTTTCTTTAATTTATTTTAAAAAACAGCCCATAGTAATGGTTAATAACTATGGGCTTTTATATTATTTTAAATTCATATTTTATTATTTAATTTGCAAAGTAATAAATTGAGAAGTTTTAAAAAATAGTTATTCTAAATTATGTATGCATATTTTGAAGGTAAGTTGATTGAAAAAACGCCAACCTATGCGGTCATTGATTGTAATGGAGTTGGTTACATGTTAAATATTACACTTAACACTTTTACTGCAATAAAAGATAAATTAACATGTAAGCTTTTTTCACATCTTGTAGTGCGTGAAGATGCTTTAACATTATATGGTTTTATCCATGAACAGGAACTGGAACTTTTTAAAAAATTAATAAGTGTTTCGGGTGTTGGTCCGAGTACAGCAAGAATGGTACTTTCTTCACTTTCAGCAGAGGAAGTCATGAATGCAATATTATCAGCAAATGTTTCTGTTTTAGAATCAGTCAAGGGAATAGGTGCAAAAACTGCTCAAAGAATAATTGTTGATTTGAAAGATAAGTTAGAAAAAACTCCCGGCATTCAGCAATCAGCAATCAATATTCAGCATTACAATATTAACCGACAGGAAGCGTTTTCTGCATTAATTATGCTTGGTTTTAATAAAAATAGTGTTGATAAGGCACTTGACAAAATTTTAAAGAACACTGAGAATTCCTTAACTGTAGAAGAAGTTATCAAACATGCTTTGCAAATACTTTAACAATTAACAATTAGCAATTAACAATTAGAATCAAGTTAAAGAACTAACAATTTACTACGAACTCTGAACTACTAAGATATTTGGAAAGATTTATAAGAAATATCCTCTCAATCTCGTCCCTGCTGTTATTGTTTTTAATAGTCTGGTCTTCCAGTGCTACTATAAATCAGTATTCGGTTCTCAGTTCACAGAAATCAGGGGATTCAATACCTAATGATTCAGTTTCCGGGGATTCAAATATTAAACTTCGATATCCCATCAGGCAAAAGCAACCTTTTCAACCCCAAACTCCGGGAGATGAAAGCCCTTTATATCTTAATACACCTAAAAACATTAAAACTCAAACAGAGTATGACCAAAATAGCAATGATTACATTATTAAAAATAAAATAGACACTTTTAATATAAATCCTCCTGATTATGTTCCTTTCAAAGACTATCTGAATTATGATTTTGACCAGGCACTAAAAAATTACTGGAAAGAGCGTGCAGAAGCTCAGACAATGTCAGCAGAAAAAAAAGGCATTATTCCTAAGATAAAAATCGGAGGAGAAGTATTCGACCGAATATTTGGAGGAAGCACAATAGATATAAGACCACAGGGTTCAGCAGAGTTAATTTTCGGGATAAATTCAAACAAAAGATTAGACCCCGCACTGAATGTTAAGCAGCAAAGAATTACCAATTTTGATTTTCAGGAAAAGATACAGATGAGCGTTACTGCTAAAATCGGTGATAAAATAAATATGGGGGTTAACTATAATACTGAAGCATCTTTTGATTTCGAGAATAAAATGAAGCTTGCTTATGAAGGGAAAGAGGATGAAATAATTAAAACTATTGAAGCAGGTAATATATCCCTGCCTTTAAGCAGTACTCTTATTCCCGGCAGTCAAAGCTTGTTCGGCTTTAAAACTAAACTTCAGTTTGGGAAGGTTTTTGTTACAGGCATATTCTCCGAACAACAAAGTCAGGCTCAAACAATTAATGTTACAGGCGGAGCCCAGGTAAGCACATTTACATTAAAAGCTGACCAATATGAGGAATATAAGCACTATTTTATTTCTCAATATTTTCGCGATCATTATGAACAAGCGTTAGCTAAATTACCAATGATTAATTCACCAATAATTATTACAAAGATAGAAGTATGGTTAACAAATATAGGAGCAGCTACAACTGAAAACAGGAATATTGTTGCTTTTGCAGATGTTGGTGAAGAAAAGACAGAGAGATTAAATAACAGAAATAATGTGTTTATTAAACCGGGGAATAGGGGTATATATTATACTTCTCCTTCAAATCATGCAAATACTTTATATGAAAATTTCTATAAAAAAGTAAGAGATATAAATACAGTGAGCAACTATTTGAGCAGTAAAGGTTTTACCGGAGGAAAGGATTATGAAAAGGTTGAAAGTGCTAGAAAATTAACTCAAAATGAATATACTTTCAATAGCAGGCTGGGCTTTATTGCTTTAAATACACAGCTGAATGCTGACCAGGTTCTTGCAGTGGCTTTCCAATATAAAATCACTGGTAAAGATTCGGTTTATCAGGTGGGAGAGTTTTCTGACGGGGGCATAGCAGCACCAAACGCTTTAATAGTTAAATTATTAAAAGGTACTGCTGTTTATACACATCTGCCTGTTTGGGACCTTATGATGAAGAATGTTTATGCGCTTGGAGCATATCAGGTCAATAAAGATGGCTTCAGGCTCGACATTTTATATACTGATAATAAGTTAGGTGTTCCTACAAATTTTCTGAATGAAACAAAAATAAAAGGACACCCTTTGATAAGAGTAATGGGGCTTGACAGATTAAATACTCAGCTTGACCCCTACATTGATGGTATATTTGATTTTATTGATGGAGCTGCAGAAAATGGAGGTACTATCCAGACTTCTAATGGCAGGGTTTATTTTCCTGTTCTTGAACCATTTGGTAAGAGAATGAGAGACTCAATTAATCCTGATGGTAATAACAAAGCTCTTGCAGATAAATACGCATATGATTCGCTTTACAGAATGACAAAAATCAGTGCACAGCAATTTCCTGATAAGAATAAATTCACTATACAGGGCAGGTATAAATCAGTTGGAGGCTCAGAAATATCCCTGAATGCAATGAACGTTCCTCAGGGTTCTGTAAAAGTAAGTGTCGGAGGTATTCAACTTCAGGAAAATGTTGGTTTTACTGTTGACTATACATTAGGAAGAGTGAAAATTATTGACGAAGGTGTATTAAACTCTGGCGCACCTGTTCAGATATCACTTGAAAATAACTCACTATTCAGCATACAGAAAAAAACTTTAATGGGAACCCGAATTGATTATGCAGTCAATAAGGAGCTTAATCTGGGTGCTACTCTGCTTCATTTAACAGAAAGACCTTTAACACAAAAAGTCAATATAGGAGAAGAACCCATATCAAACACAATATGGGGTATGGATGTTAACTATCAGAAAGAATCCGACTTTATTACCAAATTAATTAGCAGCTTGCCTTTTTATAATTCCAAGACTGCCTCACGTGTAACTATGTACGGGGAGTTTGCAAACCTAATACCCGGGCACTCTAAATCTATCGGACAAACGGGAACTTCTTATATCGACGATTTTGAAGGTAGCACTTCGGGCATAGATTTGATGACACAGGGTAACTGGAAATTAGCAAGCACACCTGAAAAGCAACCTGACTTATTTCCTGAAGCAGCATTCAGTAATGACCTGAGGTATGGCTTAAACCGGGCAAAACTCGCCTGGTATTCTATTGACCCTTTATTTCAGATAAACAGCAGCATTACACCACCTAATATTGGCAAACCACAACAATCTGAACCTTATGCAAGACAGGTGCTCGAAACGGAAGTTTTTCCTAATAAACAGACGCCAAACGGGCAGCCAGTTTCTCTTCCTGTGTTGAATTTATCATTCTATCCCTCTGAAAGAGGACCTTATAACTATGATGTAAAAAACACTACAATTTCTGCGGGAATTAATTCAAACGGAACTCTTATCAGACCGGAAACACGGTGGGGTGGTATTATGCGATATATGTCCACAACAGATTTTGAATCTACAAATATTGAGTACCTGCAATTTTGGATGATGGACCCATTTATTAAAGATAAAAATGATTCCATTAGCGGGCAGTTGTACTTTAACTTAGGGGACATATCAGAAGATATTTTAAAGGACGGAAGAAAAAGTTATGAAAATGGATTGCCGACAACCTCTGATGGAATTAAAAATATTGACGAAACTGTCTGGGGTAGAGTTCCTACTCTTCAGGCTCTTGTTAACACTTTTGACAATAACCCCGCTTCCCGCTCTTACCAGGATGTCGGTTTAGATGGTCTCTCCGATGACGATGAAAAAGCTTTTTTTAGTGGAAAAGATAAAAATGGAAATGATAATTATCTTGACCAGCTTAGAAATACATATGGTGTAAATTCTACTGCTTATCAAAATGTTTCAAACGACCCTTCAGGTGATGATTATCATTATTTCAGGGGAACTGATTTTGATAATAATAATATAGGAATACTTGACAGGTATAAAAATTTCAATGGAATGGATGGCAATTCTCCCACATCAGAACAAACAACAGAAAGCTATCCCACTGCAGCAACAAATCTGCCGGATATTGAAGACATTAACAGAGATAACACTTTAAGCGAGACTGAAAGATATTATCAATATAAAATTGACCTTGACCCCGGAAAAATGAATGTTGGTGAAAATTACATAACAGATTATATTGATGCAAATGTTAATTTATCTAATGGCACTACTTCTACTACTCGATGGTATCAGTTTAAGATACCTATAAAAGATCCTAACAAAAAGATAGTTGGTGATATCAGGGATTTTTCATCTATAAGATTTATGCGAATTTTTATGAAAGGCTTTAAAAAGCCTATACATTGCCGATTTGCCACACTTGAGCTTATACGAAGTGAGTGGAGAAAATATAGTTATGAATTGCTTGGTCCCGGAGAATATATACCCACAGACATTATTAATAAAACAAATTTTGTTGTTTCTTCTGTAAATATCGAGGAAAATGGAAAAAAAATGCCAATTCCTTATGTTATACCACCGGATATTCAAAGAGAAATAAACTGGGGAACTACTAATTTGCAGCAACTAAATGAGCAGTCTTTAAGCCTGAAAGTTTGCGATTTGATAGATGGTGATGCAAGGGCTATTTATAAGACAAGCGAGATAGATGTTCGTAAATATAAAAAATTAAAAATGTTTGTTCATGAAGAAGCAATAGCAGGTAACGATAATCTAAATAACGGGGATTTAACAGCATTTATCAGATTGGGTACAGATTTTACTAATAACTATTATGAGTATGAAATACCTTTATCTCCCACCTCAATTAAAAGTGTTACAACTGACCCGAACATAATATGGCCCTCAGGGAATAATTTTGATATAGCTTTCAGTAAGCTGACTGATGCAAAGCTTCAAAGAAATAAAAAAATATATAACCAAAAAAGCTCAACTAATGGAGCTCAAACAGCAAGTTTAACTACACCATATGACACTTTGGACGGAGTGAATAAAATCACTGTTCTGGGAGTTCCAAATCTTAGTTCTATAAAAGTTATAGTGATAGGAGTTAGAAATCCAAAAAAGAAAAAATTCGGGGATAGTGATGATGGTTTACCTAAATGCGCTGAAATATGGGTTGATGAATTACGCCTGACTGACTTTGACGAAAAAGGTGGCTGGGCAGCAACGGGTAGGATTAATACTGCATTGGCAGACCTTGGCAATCTTTCTTTGGCAGGAAACATTAGCACACCTAATTTCGGTACTATAGAACAAAGAATGAGTCAAAGACAACAGAACAGTATAAAAGCTTATGATATAGCAACTAACCTTGAGCTTGGTAAATTCTTTCCTGAAAAGCTGGGACTTCGCATACCCTTGCATTTTGATTATTCAAAAACAATAGCGTCACCACAATATAACCCCTTAGACCCGGATATAATATTTAAGGACGCATTGAATACATATAATTCAAAAGCAGCTCAGGATTCCATTAAAAGCCTGGTTCAGGATTATACTGTGCGGAAGAATATTAATTTTTCTAATGTAAAAAAAGTTAAGACATCAATGACCTCTAAACCTCATATATATGATGTTGAGAATTTTGATTTTACATATGCTTTTTCAGAACTTTATCACAGGGATGTGGACGTAGAGTATAATATTGAAAAATCTAATAAAGGTGCAATAGGATGGAATTTTATGAATAATCCTAAAAAAGTTTCTCCATTGGTTAAGTTGAAATTTATTCCGAAAACAAAATACCTGTCATTAATTAGAGATTTTAACTTTTATTATTTCCCTAAAATGCTTTCTTTTCACACAGATATAGACAGGCAATATACTCAAAATTTATTACGCTCAAAAACACCATATTCATCAGAAATGCCAACATTTATCAAAATATTCAACTGGAATAGGGTGTATGGGCTCAAATGGGATTTGGCTTCCTCACTTCACTTCGACTACCAGGCTCAGGCTTTATCCCGAATTGATGAACCCCCAGGTTCTGTTTCTGCTTACACCCAAGTCCAAAAGAAAGCTATCAGGGATAGCATTCAAAAAGGCGGAAGGATTACTAATTTTAATCAGAAGTTTACTTTTAATTATTCAATCCCTGTTAACAAAATACCTTTACTAGATTGGCTTTCTTCTCAGGCTACTTATACCGGAGAATATCACTGGACTGCAGCCCCTTTGTCTGTTAGTAATCTCGCTAATACAATTGAGAATGGCAATACTAAACTGCTAAATGTTAACGCTAATCTTATAAATTTATACAATAAAATCCCTTACCTGAAAAAACTTAATGAAACAAACAAACAGCTTAATAGAACTGCCAGACCTGATGAAAAGTATAAAAATGAAGGAATAGCAAAAAGCGATGAACAAAAAACTAAAAGCGAAAAAGCGAAAATTGAAAAAGCTAAGAAAGATGAGTTAAGAACAAAGAACAAACAGCAAATCAAAAATCTTAAATCACAAATCGTAGATGTAAAATCTGAAATCAAAACAGATTCTGTTGATTTAAAAACTCTCAGCAATCAGCTCTCAGATGTCAGCGGTAAACATTCTAAAGATAGTGCCAGATTAGTTGTTAAAATTGATAATCTGAAAAATAAAATCTCAAAACGTAAAACCAAACTTACCAATCTCAATTCTCAAATCTCAAATCTGCAAACTCAGCTTTCAGCAGATTCTTCGCAAACACCACAAGTCAATTATCTTAAAGAAATAATGCATGCTTCATTAAGAGCTTTGATGTGCATCAGAAACATTTCAGTTTCCTATACCAATTCAAATGGAATATTATTCCCCGGTTTCAAACCCAGCCCGGTTGCATTGGGTAATGACTGGAATTTAATGGCTCCGGGAACCGGTTTTATCTTAGGCGATAATCATGATATTCGTAATACTGCTTTCAAAAAGAATTGGATTACCGGAGATAGTACTATTAATACTGGCTATATGGTAAAATCTCTTTCTAACCTTTCTCTCCGAAGTACAATTGAGCCTTTTACTGATTTTAAAATTGAAGTCACTGCTCAAAGGAATTCTACCTTAAACTCTCAGTCAATTCTTAGGAAAGACACCTCAACAATTGACAATCTTAATGGTAAATACTTTCATGAATATTCAAAAATAGAGACAGGAAATTTCAGTATTTCATATTTTATTTTCCCTACAGCTTTTGTTAAAAACAATAAAGACTATTCATCCAAAACATTCCAGCAGTTTTTTTATAATACATATTATGTTGCACAGCAATTAGCTAATAAACGCTTCGGCAGCAATTATAAAAGAAGCGATACCATCACTCTGGCTCCAAATGGCACTAAATACATTTACCCCGATGGATACGGACTAACATCTCAGGAAGTTATGCTTCCCGCTTTCCTTGCAGCTTATACAGGCAAAAAGCTTTCTTCATCTATGGATATATTCCCAAAAATCCCGATGCCTAACTGGAGGCTTACCTATACTGGTCTGACCAGGATGGAATTTTTCAAGCAATATTTCTCAAGCATTACAATAGGACATTCTTATCAATGTACATACACAGTTGGAAATTACATGACAAATGCTCTTTTTGTGCAGGGGCAGGACATTAGGGATGCTTTACGAAACTATATTCCTCAGCTTGATATCGGGCAAATTACAATTACTGAGCAGTTTGCTCCTCTTATCAACATTGATATGGTATGGATTAACAATATCTTGTCCAAATTTGAGATACGTAAATCACGTAATCTTGCCCTTAGCTTTGCAAACAACCAGCTTACTGAAATTAAAAGCAGCGAAATTGTTATTGGTGGTGGTTACAGGATTAAAAATGTAGTTTTCTATGTTAAAGGTATAAGCGGAGGTGGCAAAAAGAAACAATTGAAGAGTGATATAAATATTAAAGCTGATGTGTCAATACGAACTGACCAAACAATTTTAAGAGCTCTTATTCAGAATTCTAACCTGATTTCTACAGGTCAGCAGGTCATTTCTATTAACACATCTGCCGATTATCAACTCTCTGAACGTTTCACTGTGAGATTGTTCTTCGACAAAATTATTAATAATCCATTCGTTTCTTCTGTTTTCCCTAATTCTAATACTAATTTCGGCCTTAGTCTTCGCTTCACTCTGGCTCAGTAAATAAATTTTTAATTTTAATTTTTTATTTTAGATTTTATGTATTTTTGCCCTCCCGATATATCGGGATTATTAATTATCTAATTTACTAACTTACTAACTTACTAATCATATGAATGTTCCGCAAAATTTAAAATACACAAAAGACCACGAATGGTTAAGAATTGAAGGCAATGAAGCTTATATCGGAGTTACCGATTTCGCACAATCTCAATTAGGTGATGTTGTGTTTGTTGAAGTTGAAACAGTCGGCGAAACAATTAACAAAGAATCTTCTTTTGGAACAATTGAAGCTGTTAAGACCGTATCTGATATCTTTATGCCAGTTACAGGTGAAATTCTTGAATTTAATACTAAGCTGGAAACAAATCCTGAGCTTGTAAATAAAGACCCTTATAATGAAGGCTGGCTTATAAAAATCAGTATTAGCAATAAAGAAGAAATCAACTCTCTTTTTAATGCTGATGATTATCAAAAACTTACTGCTCAATAGTTTGTAAGTTTTGTCAGATTATCAGATTCAAAGATTAAATCCTAAATTGATAATCTGATAATCTGATAATCTGATAAATCTGATAATCTGATGAATCTGATGAATCTGATAAATCTGATAATCTGAAAAATCTGAAAAATCTGACAAATCTACGGTTAGCTTTAATTCTTACACTTGTCTACATTATTTTAAGTATTATCTTTTTTGAAGGTAAAGACTTGAGTCAACAGTCCAACCTACGAACTACGAACTACGAACTAAAAACTGATAAAACTCCAGCTTCCAACCTCCAGCTTCCAGCCTCCAGCCTCCAGCCTCCAGCCTCCAGCCTCCAGCTTCCAATCTCCAGTCCCTCACCAATTGAACAAAATAAAATAAATCAAAAAATGCCTGAAATTATTAACCCTCCTCCTGATATAAAGCTGAACGAAGACCAGGTTTTTACAAAAGTTGAGGAAAATCCATCTTTCCCCGGAGGTGAAGCAGCACGAATGAGCTTTTTAAGAAAAAACATAAAATATCCTGCCGATGCCGTCAAAAAGCATGTTGAAGGTAAAGTCGCTGTTAATTTTATTATAGAAAAGGATGGCTCTGTTAGTAACATAAAAATCCTGCAGGGTATTGGTGGTGGATGTGACGAAGAGGCTATTCGTGTAGCTAAACTTATGCCAGTATGGAAGCCGGGAAGACAATCAGGAAGCCCTGTCAGGGTCTTATTCAATATGCCTATTAATTTCCAGCTTAACTATCCGAAAAATAATAGTAATTAGTGTCTGTCCATAATGTTTCACATTTTCCAAATGTGAAACATTTATTATTTTTTCTCTGTGCAACTCTGTGTCTTCTCTGTGCAACTCTGTGTAACTCTTTTTAAATCCATGACTTTACGGACAGACAATAATTAATCAGTATTTAAAAAAATCTAATATATTTTTCTTACGACTTACGCCTTACGCCTTATGCCTTACGCCTTACGCCTTTTGCCTTACGCCTTATGCCTTATGCCTTATGCCTTATGCCTTACGACTTACGTCTATTTACTAATTACCATCATTCTTGTTTTAATAAATTTGCTGGAACTTCCTTCTGCAACAAATTTATACATATAAACCCCTTCTGTCATATCTGATACATCTACATTTATCTGGTGGTAACCGGAAGTTTGATTTCCATCTGCTAGCACAGCTACCTCTTTGCCAAGCAGGTCATATAATTTCAGACTTACATTTGCTGTCTCAGCTAAACGGTAATCAATACGGGTTGAATTTTTAAAGGGATTCGGATAATTCTGTCCAAGATAATATCCGCTTGTTGATGTTTCAAAAGCTATCTTTGGTATATGTAGAATTTCTCCTCTTAAGGATTTCCCGTTATTATCTGTTAGCTTACTCTCATTTGTAAGTCTTAAAAATACATCCCTATCATCATTTATATTATTGACAACCATTTTGAGTTTAATCAATTGAGAATTATTACTTAAATAGAGACCATACTGAGCAATATCTGACCATGCAATCCTGACTTCTCCGTCTAATATATTAAACATATATCCCGGTATGTCTGATATTACATCTGTAACCTTTAGATAATGCGAAGGGTAATCAATTACTAATCCCATTGCACCCAAGTACATATCTCTTGTTACTGTGATTGGCAACTCAAATTTCTGCATATTTCTGACTACTATTGTCCCTTCATTTTCTAAAACCAATTCACTTTCTGCTTTTTTATTCGGCACATTATAGCTTCCATCTATATCTCCAAAGCAAAGCGCTTTTATATTTCTTTTCACACTCGCATCACTCACAATAACTGAAGGGTCTTCAAATGCCCAGTCCCCTGATTTATAAGATTTAGTGGCTTTGATAAACCTTCTGTTTATTAATAAACCATCTGTTGGTGTTGTTTTGCTATCTCCGTTTACATCTGATACTCTTTTTGCAAGTGCATTCCTGAAACTGTATTTACCTATATAATTCAAGTTTGCAAACAAAGCATCTACTGGATCCTCTCCTCCATATGCTTTATCTGTAACACATCTGATAGTATAATTTCCATTAGTTACATTATTAAAAATAAAATGTCCTGATATATCAGTATAAGTAGAATCTTTCTTTATTAATTCCGAATCATAAAGGAAAACCCATGTACTTGCCATAGGTGTATGACTTGAATTATCATATGTAACATAACCCTCAATAAAAAGTATCCCCGGTATATCGGGTTGTTGAAATCCCTGGGTTAGTATTATTGTTTTATCCGGAGTTGTATAGGTTTCAATAACTGGTTCCCCAAGTGTAAAACTGATTGTTACGTTTGAACCCTCCGGTGCAAAATAACCCCCTGCTGTAGATATGACTTCAATATTATTTGAATACTGACAAAATGATTGAAAATATATGAATAATAAAATTAATGTAAAATTTAGTTTTATCATAATTTGTTACTGTTTACTATTTTTTTAATATTAAAAGACTTTGTTTCTGTATTTCCTTCGCGTTTCTATGCAGTAATTTTTTTATTTCCTTTATTCTTTCATTTTTACTAAGTGTTTCTTAGTGTTCTAAGTGTCTTAGTGTTTAATTTTCTTAGTCTTAATCTTAGTCTTCTTCATTCCTTCTTGAGCGCATAAGCACATTATCAAATTATTATTACTTTTATCCCGATTTATCAGAATAAAAATATCACAATGAAAATGTCTCAATTATATGATTACTCTGATTCTTATACGAAATCTGAGAGCAAGGTGTTACAGAAGCTTAACAGGGAAACTCATTTGAAATTAATGAACCCCAGGATGCTTGCAGGACATTTGCAGGGAAGGCTTTTACAATTCCTCAGCCAGATGATAAAACCTAAGTACATCCTTGAAATAGGAACTTTCACAGGCTATTCTGCAATCTGCCTTTCGTCAGGATTGCAAAAAACCGGAATACTTCATACTATCGAACTTAATCCCGAGTTTGAAGATATGATTCTTAAATATTTCAGAGAAGCAGATATTGATGATAAAGTCCGCTTGCATATTGGCAATGCTCTTGATATAATACCAACT
>CAZMDE010000003.1:0-17324 GCA_964564355.1 uncultured Bacteroidales bacterium
CTCCAGTTTGGCGGAACAGCCCATGTGTAAGTTACACCGCTTACATTGGTTATGCTATAAGTTAAACCTGTAGTTCCCTGACAAGGGCTTGCAGGTCCTGTTATTGCAGATGGTTGAGAAGGAACAGGAATTACAGAAACAGATAAAGTCTGTGGAGTTCCGTTGCCACATGTATTGCCCGGAATAACAACTATATTACCGCTGGCAGAGCCGGCAGTAACTGTAATACTATTTGTTCCCTGTCCTGCTTTGATGTTCCAATCTGATGGAACAGCCCATGTATAAGTAAGTCCACTGATACCGGTGATGCTGTATGTTAATCCGGCAGCTCCCTGGCATGAGCTTGCGGGTCCTGATATTTCTGAAGTTTGAGCAGGAACAGTAATAGTATTAACAGCTAAGGTTTGTGCAATACCATTACCGCAGGCATTATCAGGAGTAACACTTATGTTTCCGTTTGCAGAACCGGCAGTTACAGTTATGCTATTTGTTCCCTGCCCATCTGTAATGCTCCAGTCAGATGGAACAGTCCAGGTATAAGATAAACCGCTGACATTAGAAATGCTATATATTAATCCTGTAATTCCCTGGCAAGGACTTGCAGGTCCTGTAATTTCTGAAGGCTGAGCAGGCACCGCAAAAATTGAAACTGCTAAAGTTCGTGCTATACCGTTTCCGCATGCATTATTAGCTGTAACACTAATATTACAGTTAATAGAGTCGGCATTAACAGTAATACTGTTTGTGCCCTGCCCAGCAGTGATAATCCATTTTTCCGGGACAGACCAGGTATAAGATGAAGCACCAGGAACCGGGGAAACAGAATAGATTATATCTTTCTGTCCGCTGCAAATTGTAGTTAATCCGATAATAAAATCAGGAGTATCAGGAGGGTCAGTTACTAATTTATACCATTTATTACCATCGGAAAAATTAATAGTATTTGTGATAGTATTTTCATAAATCATCAAACCTTGCTTAGGTAATATTAAGTCTCTGTCAGATATTGCCATACCGGGTATTAATAATCCTTTGGAGCTACTGCCCACATCCAGCATTGAAGAAGAATCTGCAGCACTACCGTCAGTATTTATAGCAATTCCCTGTGGCAACAAACTACCGGAACCGGTATTAGTTGTTATAAAAGTTTCGCAAATAGTTTTCCATATACTGCCATTGAAATATTTGTAATTATAAGTTGAAATATCAAAAATTATCAGTCCTTTATCCGGAGAAATGATGGAATCAGGTAATGTTCGCGGGAGAAGAAACCCTCGTGTATCAGATTTCACATCAAGCAATGCCGATGAATCGGCAATATCTCCGTTCAAATTTATTGCTGTTCCGTCTCCGGGACTTAAAGTTCCTATAATTGATGATAAAAAAATGCAGGATAATTCGTACCATCCGGTGTTTTTATAATAATTAAATTTGTCTGTTGTAGTATTATAAATTAAAAGACCAACTGCGGGGGAAGGGATTGAATCCCTTTGGGATTCAATCATTCGTGGTATCAAAACACCCTGTTTTGTGCTGGAAACATCAAGTATTGCAGAATTGCCGGCAGCATCTCCTGTTGTGTTAATGCTTATTCCCTGCGAGTATGAATAAATATTAAATAAAAAACAAAAAATTAATAATGAAAAATAAAATATAATTTTTTTCATAGAAATTATAGTTTGGTGCTTTTTAGTAATATTAAATAAAATGGCGGTATTTTGCAAATTATAAAATTAATAAAATTGTTTATAAAATAATATTTCAAATTATTAAAAAGTCTGATCCTTTAAGCAACGCACAGAGAACCCAAGTGTTTTATCGTAATAGATTCTGCTCACATCTGAATTAATGGTGAATATGCTACGTGCCCATGCATTCGAATCATTGTCCTCTGTGGCTGTCCACCAGTAACCGAAGAAACCAATATCAGTGAATGAGCCATCGAAATATGTGCGATAACCGCCGGGTAAAGCAGTAAAACCACTTTCATCTGTTGCTCCTGTTGAAACAACCCAATGTGCAGTTCCCGCTTCTTTCAATTTGTTACCAGCAATTCTTTCTCCACCTAAATAATCTGTTAATGCAGTCCATTCAATGTCTGTTGGTACATGCCAACCTTCAGGGCAAAGCTTGCTACTTTCATTTATTGTAAACCAATTATATAATTTTCCATAAGTGTTAGCTTTGTTGGTATCATTATCATAATTGCAATAAGCTCCTGTTGACAAGCTACCCCAAGTTAATCCGTCAGTAAAATTGGGAATAGTATCGCCATTTCTGAAGAAAGTTGCTCTCAGATTTTCTTTAAACCAGCATTGAGATCCAATAAGGACTGTCTTATAAATATTACTATCTCTCGCATCAATTAAATTATCACCGCAAATAAACTGAACAGTTCCGTCAATTGTCTTAAAGCTCCATATATCTCCAGCAGTTGTATTATTATGAGTGTCCCTTGCAACTATTTTCCAGTAATAGGTTGTGTTGTAGTTCAGCGAACCCGGATCAAATGTTGTAGCGGCTATATTGCTTTGCTTCAATTCAGGGTTTGTATTTGTCCCAAAATAAACATCATAAGTCAAAAGCTCATTATCAGGGTCAATACAAGACCAGGAAAGGGTTTTACCAATTGCCTGGTCAGGAGAACCATTAACCGGATCAGGATTGTAAGGTTTGTTTGGCGAATTATTAGCAGTAGTTTTATCCCACACACAACGAACTGAAAACCCGACCGACTTGTAGTAGCTGGTAATGGATGTATTTATGTTATTATAATTCAGTTGACAATACCAGGCGTTTGAAGCATCCGTCTCCTTTGTCGACCACCAGTGACCATAGTACCAAAGATAGTAGAACGATCCATCACCATAGCGACGATAGCCACCAGGCAAAGCTGTAAATCCGCTTTCATTGGTTGCTCCTTCGTTAGGACTTAACCAATGTGTTGTAGTTGTTTCCTTCATTTTGCCTCCTGCAATGCTTTCATCGCCCAAAAAATCAATTAATGTTTTCCATTCTGCAGAATCCGGCACATGCCATCCAGTTGGACATAAATTGCGACTATCGTTAACAGCATACCAATTATAAAGTCTACCATATATTTCTGCGTTTTTTACATCATTATCATAATTGCAATAAGCTCCATTGGTTAGGTTTTTCCATGCTGTATTGTCAGTTACACCCGGTATAGGGTTACCATTTCGGTAAGAGGTTGCATTCAGATTCTCTTTCATCCAGCATTGATTTCCTATCAGAACAGTTTTATAGCTTTTCCCATCGCGGGTGTCAGGTAAATCATTACCACATTCAAATGCATTCGGACAAGCATAAGAGCCATTTACATCTCCAAAGCAAAGCCCTTTTATGTTATGTGTTATATTACTGCCATTTACTGTTATTGTATCCTGTTCAAATAGCCAATCGCCTGCTTTGAATGAATTTGATAATTTTATATATCTTCTGTTAATTGCCAAAGCATCCATAGGGTTTGTATATTTATCTGCATTTACATTGGCAGCAAGCTTTTTCAGATTATCAACAAAGGTGTAAAGTCTTATATAATTTCTGTTGACCATCAACGCATCAGCAGGGTTTATTCCTCCAAATAAATGTGCTGTAGTACAAATAATAATATATTTCCCATCAGGAACGCTGTCAAATTTAAAATATCCTGAAGAATTGGTCATTAAGGTGTTCCTTATAAATGTATTGTCTGATGTCTTTTTCAGCTTTAATGTTACTTCTGAAATCGGCAGAACTGATGATGAATTATAATATACATAACCATCAATAGAATATAGATTTTCCTGCGCTTTCACAGTAAGGGTAATAAATGCAATTAATAAAAATAAGCTAATTATATTTTTCATTATACAAAAGTTAAATTTTCTTTACAAAAATACAGAAAAATAATTGACAATTGATAATAGATAATTATTGTTTTAAACTATCAGTTTCTTTATAACTTATAAAGAATTTAATCAGGTTTATATATAAATTAAAAATTATCATTTAACTTTGCCATTATTTGCAAATTGTAATTATTATTATAGTTTACTTTATTATGAAAAGAACATTACTTTGTTTCTTTTTTCTTGCTGTTTCTTTAAACTACCTGTTAGCAATTCCAGTTGATTCTTTGACAGCAAAGAGTGTTGCAATAAATTTTTACAATTACAATGCTAATAAACGAGCAATAAAATTTACAGTAGCTTACATTGAAAAATCAGATGATGGCAGTCCTGTTTATTATATTTTTAATGTAAATCAGGATGATGGATTTGTAATTGTCTCAGGAGATAATGCAGCAATGCCAGTTTGGGGATACTCACAGACCGGCAAATATGTAAAAGACAATCTCCCTCCCAATTTTATTAACTGGATGGAGGGATATAAACAACAAATTTTATACGCTAAAGCTAATAGTTTATATCCGACATATGAGATTGAAAATACCTGGCAAACATATATCATAAGTAATAAGAAGGGGTTAGGAAATGGTGAGAAGGGGTCAGTAGGACCTTTGTTAACAACAAAATGGGATCAAACACCTTATTATAATGATTTATGCCCTTATGATTATAGACTTCACGCACGAGCTGTAACAGGTTGTGTTGCCACTACTATGGCTCAGATAATGAAATACTGGAATTATCCGGTTACAGGTTCGGGATTTCATTCATATAATCATCCGGATTTTGGAACCCTGTCAGCAAATTTCGGAAGTACGACTTACAATTGGTCAGGTATGCCTGATAATGTTTCATCAACAAACACGTCAGTTGCCACTTTGATGCTTCAATGCGGAGTAAGTGTAGAAATGGATTATGGCGTTGAAGGAAGCGGAGCCTGGGTTATTACAGCTGATAATAGTGTTTGTTCCCAGAGCGCATATACAAGATATTTTGGCTATGACCCATCAAAGATACAGGGATTAGAAAGGTACAGATATACAGATACTCAATGGAAAACCTTTCTAAACAATGAACTTAATAACAGTCGTCCTGTACAATATGTTGGTACTTCAAGTGCAGGTGGTCATACCTGGGTTTGTGACGGTTATGATGCAAATAATTATTATCACATGAATTGGGGCTGGGGAGGAGATTGCGATGGTTACTTTAATATTAACTCTTTAATCCCTACAGCAAAAATGAATTTTAATTCCAATCACCAGGCTTTAATAGGCATTCAACCTTTAAGCACTCCCTCAACAGCCAGCTTGAAATTAATTTCATCTATTACAGTCACACCAAACCCTATAGCATTTGCACAGAAATTTAGTGTCAATGTGGATTTCTATAACTCCGGTAACACAACATTTAAAGGAGATTACGCAGCAGCTTTGTTCACATCTTCCGGAGTATTTGTAGATTATATACAGACATTTACTGATGAGACATTAGAGTCAGGATATCATTACATAGGAGGGATAGATTTCAATACAAACGGTTTAGCAGCTCCTCCCGGCGATTATTTATTAGAAATTCTTTACAGGGTGGCAGGAGGAGACTGGGTTTTAATAAATCCGGGGAATTATAATAATCCAATAAGCATTACAATAAATAATCCAATAAATAGCATAGTGCTTTATTCAAATATCACACCTTCACCAACTACCTTCATACAGGGGCAGTCAGCATCAGTAAATGCAAATTTTGCGAATGCCGGAACAACTACTTTTATTGGTTATTATACTGCAGTATTGTATGACCTTTCAGGAAAATTTGTTCAGGCAATTTCAGTTTTATCAGAAGCAGACGGACTTCCACCAAAATATTTTTATGCTTCACCTGTTACTTTCAGCACATCATCTATAACAGCAACTCCCGGAACCTATATTTTAGGAATGTTAAATAATGTAAAAGGTTCTCAGGACTGGAATTTTATGGGAGGTTCAAAATCTTATCCAAATCCAATTAAAGTTAATGTTGTTGCACCAACTTTAAAACCTGATAATTATGAAATTAATAATACTGAACAAACTCCATATACCTTTCCACTAACATTTTCAGGTAACACAACAAAAACAGAAACAACAGGTTCAAATATTCATTTAATAACAGATGAGGACTATTATAAGATAAATCTGCCAACAGGTTATAATTATACAATTTCTGCAAGAGTTAATGACAATGGAACTGATAAAGCAATTTACACCTGCAATGTTATATGGTCATATAATTCAGGAAATGGATGGTCTAACACTTATAATGATGTTATGTCCGGAAATATCGTTATTAGCGACGGAGGTAATATCACTTTTCATGTATCTCCCTATTTTAAAGGTAATCTTGGAACTTATCTTTTAACGATTAATATTACAAGAACCAAAATCACTGACATAAATGAGATAAGCCCTTCGACTTCGCTCAGGGAGACAGGGGTAAAGGTGTATCCTAATCCTGCAAATTCATTGTTAGTTGTAAGTTGTCAATTGACAGAAGAAAAACAACAGACAACAGGTAATATGTTTTTATATGATAATACAGGAAAACTGTATTCAAAATTTACAATTAAAAGCTCAGAAAATATGAGTATAGATGTGTCTGATTTTCCGAATGGAGTTTATTTTTTAGAGGCTATTTTTAATGATAAATCATACATTAAAAAATTTATAGTTTGCAGACAATAAATTTTCATTAGCAGTTGGAATATTGAAGTTGGAACAAATATAAAAAATTTAATTTTACATTGGTAATTTAAATCCTTCTAAGTAAATTTTAATCAATGACAAGAAAATTTTTATTCTTTTTAATTTTAATAACTGTTTCACATAAGTTATCAGCAGAACCAGTTGATACTGCATTAGCATGTAAAGTAGCCAGAAATTTTTACTTTCAGAATTCACAGTATAAAAGTTTGGGAGAAATAAATGCTAAGCTTGTATTTACTTATAATAGCAATGAACTGGGAGTTAGAAGCAGTGAAAAGGGAGCAGTAAATATTGAGAAAAATAACGAAAATTTATATTTTATATACAACATAAATAATGAAGGGTTTGTAATTGTTGCAGGTGATGATGATGCAAAGCCTGTTTTGGGCTATTCAAAAGAAGGAATTTATTTGGCGGAAAATATGCCACCTGCATTTATTGACCTTATGAGTAATTATAGCAGGCAAATTTTAAATATAAAACAAAACAATTTAAAGGCAGACCATAAAATTCAAGATGAGTGGAAGAGAATGGAAAATGGAGAATCGAAAATTGATAATAAAAGTAAAGGAGAAGTCGGACCATTGTTAACAACTAAATGGAATCAGACAACATATTATAATGCATATTGCCCTATAGATAGGGGCAAACAGGTGGTAACAGGTTGTGTTGCTACGGCAATGGCACAAATTATGAAATACTGGAACCACCCAAATAAAGGTACAGGACATTACTCTTATTATCATCCTCTTTTCGGAGAATTATCTGCTAATTTTGGAAACACAAAATATGACTGGGCTAATATGCCGAATGCATTAGGCAAAACTTCATCTCCTTCAGAAGTTAAAGCAGTAGCAAAATTAAACTATGATTGCGGAATAAGTGTAAATATGGATTATAATGTTGAAGGGAGCGGTGCTAATATGGCGGTTATGGTTATAAAATCGTTAAAGAATTATTTTTATTACTCAGCTTCTGCTCAAATTGTAAGTAAATATGACTACAATGATACTGACTGGATTAGTTTACTTGAAAGCGAATTAATTAATAACAGACCTATGCAATGCCAGGGTTATAACAATATATCAGGACATGCTTTTGTTTGTGATGGCTTTGACAATAATGATTATTTGCATTATAACTGGGGCTGGGGCGGAGTTGCTGATGGGTTTTTCTCAGCAGATAATTTAAACCCTGCCGGAACTAATTTTGATTATAACCAGAAAGCAATAATAAATATTCAACCTATAACAATTCCTGAAAAAAAAATAGAATTAAATTCCAACATAGATATTATTCCTGATACTATAATTTACAACAAAGCATTTAGTATTAAAACTAATATAAAAAATTCAGATACATCTGCTTTTTACGGACATTTTGCTGCATTTCTATATGATATTAACGATAATTATTATTTTATTGATTCAACGGGAAATGATACACTTTATGCAGGAGAGCATTTCAATGATTTAACTTTTTCTTCAAAAGGAATTTCTGCTGCTACACTAGGAACTTACAAACTCGGAATATTATACAGATCTGCAACTGGCAACTGGCTGCTTGCTGATAGCACTAATTATAAAAACCTTGTAAATGTTAATATCATAAGTTCAAATAGCAGATTGAAATTATTATCCAGCATAAATATATCTAAGCCTCCGATAGAACAAAATAAAGCATTCGATATTAGTACTAAAATTTTAAATACAGGTTCCAGATTTCACGGAGATATTTCATATGTGCTTTTTTCTGAAGCAGGAGATTCATTAAAATCAATTGCAACTTCTTCAAATGTTGTAATTGATTCTGCTGCTGAATATTCATTATCTTTCAACGCAATTACATCAGATGCAGAACATGGAAAATATTTGTTAAGTGTATTGTACAATGAAAAAAACAGTAATTGGAAGCAGGTATCATCAGGAGATTACTCTAATCCTGTTCAACTATTAATTACTCCTCAATATTTCTTAACACCCGACAAATATGAACCAAATAATACCAAGAATTATGCTTTTAATCTCCCTGTTGTATTTATTGATGACTCTGCAAATATTAAAACTGAAGGAGCAAATATTCATATATCAGGGGATGTTGATTATTATAAAATAATGTTATCATCTGATTATAATTACCTGATAACAGCCGGAATAAATGATAAGAATAACCCTGCAGATGGACAAAAATACACAACCAATGCTTTTATTTTGTACATGTATAATTCATTCTGGTCTGTTTCCTACTATGATTATCAAAATATAAATTTTGAGATATCAGATGGAGGTACTGTTTATTTTAGAATATATTCAAGCTATTCAAGTGAAACAGGAACTTACCTGTTAGACCTTAAAATTAAAAGAATATTAAAAAATGCAATTTATAATTTAGATTTTGGGATTAAAAAATTTACTGTTTACCCTAATCCTGCTAATTCGATGTTGATTGTTAGTTATCAGTTAACAGACTATGAAAGACATTCGGGAGGGAATATGTTAATTTATGATTGCATGGGGAAATTATATTCTAAATTTAATTTTCAAAGCTCAGAAAACATAAAAATTGATCTATCAGATTATTCAAACGGGATTTATTTTTTGGAAGCAATTATTAATAATAAATCATATTATAAAAGATTTATTGTTTGCAGGTAGTTTCTGATTTTCAATCTTTTACTTTGTTTATTATAGAATCTCATAAATAATTTATATTAAAAATATTAATATTAATTTTGCGGATTAAATATTTGTATAAATTTGAAGTCTGAAACTTTCAACAATAAATTTATAATATATACTAAACTAATACTTAAAATTATGAATAAAAACCTATATTTAATTGATGGTTCATCATTAAAAGAAAAAGCAAAATTATTTAACTTTAATTTTATTACAATTGCTATAGCAATTGTATTCTTAACGGGTATAAGCATTCAATCTTTTTCACAGGAAGTGAAAGATAGAAAGCAACAATTAGAGCAAAAAATAAAGGATGCGCAAAAAAAAGTAGATGATATTGATAAACTTTTAGAACATTATGATAGTCTTATAAATGCAGGAAAAGATCTGTCTGAAAAATCAATTGAAGAATTAAAAGATATGAAAGGTGAAAAAAATGATATTGATAAAGAATATAAAAATGAATTGAAAAGCTTAGAGAAAGATCTGAAAATGGCTGAGAAGGAAGATGCCAGAAAAATTAAAGAAGATGTTAAAAAATTAAATACCAAATATAAATTAGATAGCAAAGCTGTTGATGTAAAAATGAAAGTTTCACAGAAAAATGCTGATCTTGGTAAAAAAATGCAGGATAAAGCTAAGGAGAAACTTAAAGCATTAAAGGAAAAAACAAAAGCTGCTGCTAAAGAACTCAAGACAGCAGAGGATAACTTTGATAAATATGATAAATAAGGCATAAGTCGTAAGTCGTAAGTCGTAAGGCATAAGGCATAAGGCGTAAGGCATAAGGCATAAAGCATAAGGCATAAGGCAAATTGTTTACGATATTAGGTTTAGCCGATAAAATATAGATATTTGCAAATCGTTTGATAAATATCTATGTTTTTTCGGCTTTTTAATTTTATAATGACACAAAAAAACTTTTTATTATTATTACTTTTATTGAACTTTGTTTTATATTTAAATGTTTTTGGACAGGAGGGCTCTGTTTGTGAAGAGACTTTTAACAAAAAAGCAATAAATAATTACAAAGATGCAGAGAAAAAATTCAAATATAAAGTTTATAATGAATCCACATACTTGCTAAAACAAGCTATAGCTCTTGAAGAAAATTATTATGAGGCATATTACTTATTAGGCAGAATAAATTATGAAAAGCTTAATATTATTGCTGCAAATAAATATTTTCTTAAGGTACTTGAAATATGTCCTTCTTACAGGCTGAAAACTTATTTTTATCTTGGAAATATTGCTTTTGGAAAAGAACAATACAGCGATGCTTATAAGTTCTTAAGTCAGTATCTTAAAAATGACGTTGAAAAAATTGAAGCTGAGAAAGAGTTTTCTGAAGCTGATTACAATGAAGCAATACGAATGGCAAAGTATTCGAAGTCAATTTCTGAACTGACAAATCATCCTGTTCCATTTAATCCGCGAATTGTTGAAGGAATTTCTACTAATGAAGATGAGTATCTTGCTATTATGTCACCGGACAATGAATTAGCCCTATTTACCCGGAAAGTAGCCCTGCCCCCTGATAGAACAGCCTGGAGTTCAGAGAAAAAATTCAAAGAAATGTTTATGTACTCAGAACGTCAAACAAATAAATTTGATAAAGGAGAACCATTACCTCCTCCTTTTAATTTGCACGATAATGAAGGAGGAGGTACATTAGCTCTTGATAACAAAACATTATATTTCACCTTATGCCAATGCAATAAGGGCTGCAAATATCAGAACTGCGATATTTATAAATCGGAAATGAGAAACGGCAATTGGGGAAAAATCGAACCATTGGATTCAAATATCAATAATCCAAATACCTGGGAATCGCAGGCAAGCATTACATCAGACGGAAAAACTCTGTACTTTATTAGTGACAGACCCGGAGGATTAGGTGGTTATGATATATATATTTCACATAAAGATGAGAACGGGAAATGGAGTGTAGCACAGAATTTAGGGGCGCCAATAAACAGCAAAGGCAATGAGAAGTCTCCTTTTATACACACAGACAGCCAGACCTTATATTTTTCATCTGACGGCAGAGACGGCATGGGAGGTTATGATATTTATTTTTCTAAAATGAAGGAAGATGGAACATGGGTTGAACCAAAAAACATTGGTTACCCCATAAACACAAGGGCTGATGATGTCGGTTTTTTTGTTAGCACTGACGGTCATTTGGGGTATTTTGCTTCTAATCAGATATTAGGTCAGGGCGGTTGGGATATATTCTCATTTGATTTATACCAGGAAGCAAGACCAGAAAATGTTCTTTTAGTTAAAGGTATTGTAAAAGATGAAAAAAAAGAAGAACCTGTCAGGGCTAAAATTGAATTACAGAATATCAGTTCTAAAAAAGTAATTGAAATACCTGTTGATTCAACAACAGGGGAATATGCATTAGCAGTTGTTTTTAGAGATGATTATATATTGACTGTTAAGAAAGAAGGATATGCTTTTTCATCAAAATACTTTTCAAAGGAGGACACAACCTATGTTAAACCAAAAAAAGTAGATATTGACATTAAACCTTTAGAAGTGGGGGAGGCTTATAGATTGAATGATATTTATTTTGCTACTGATTCATTTTCTTTAACTGGTGCATCAAAAATTATTATCGACAGGTTTATAGATTTTTTAAATGAAAACACACATATGAAAATTGCAATTCACGGTCATACTGATAATGTAGGGAAAGCCCAGTATAATCTTGTTTTGTCCCAAAACCGGGCTAAATCCGTTTATGAATATATGATTTCTAAAGGTATTAATATTACAAGATTAAGCTACCAGGGATTTGGTGTGACAAAACCAATTGCTTCAAATTTAATTGAAGAAGGCAAAGCAAAAAACAGAAGAACAGAATTTGTTATTATTGAAAAATAATATTTTATTTTAATTATAGTTTAACATTAAGATTTTATAGAACCGGCATGAGGTATATTTTTATTTTAATTATTCCTGTTTTTTTTCTGAATACAACTGTTAACAGCCAAATAAGTGAAGGAGGTATACCTTTAAGCTTTAACAAGTCAAATATTCATGCGAACATTCCGACTATTGCAATGCCGGGAATAAATATTAAACAACTTATTTATGAAGATTCAATTGAGTCATCATATAAAACCGTTCCATTTAGGTTTGGCAAGGATATAAATGTCAACTTAAATACAGAAAACTCGGGTATATGGCAGACACTTAAAGATGGTGGAAGGATTTGGCAACTGGGTATACACTCTAATAGTGCCTTTTCATTAAATTTTATATTCAATAAATTCAGACTACCTGAAGGTTCCAAACTATTCATTTATAATTCTGATAAAACCGCTGTTTTAGGAGCATTTACATATAAAAATAACAGAGATGACGGAGTATTTGCTACCACTTTAATTAAAGGTGATAATGCAATACTTGAATATTATGAACCCCAAAATGTGAAAGGTAAGGGTATAATTCAGCTTTCAAAAGTAATACATGCATACAAGGATTTATTTAAACAGATAAAAGGGTTTGGCGGTTCAGAGTCGTGTAATGTTAATGTCAATTGTGTTGAAGGTTTACCATGGTATAATGAAAAGAGAGCAGTTGCTATGATACTGGAATCGGATAATACTCGAATTTGTACGGGAGCTCTCCTGAATAATGTAAGAGAAGACGGAACACCTTATTTACTCACTGCAAATCACTGTGCAGAAGGAGAAGATGTAAATACATGGATATTTATGTTTAATTATGAAAGTACCGGTTGTTTTAATCAGGATGGTCCCATAAATCAAACAACTCAGGGCGCTGTCCTGAGATCAACTGATACACCTTCTGATTTTGCTTTACTAGAACTGGCAGGTCCATTGCCAAAGAATTATAATGTTTATTATGCTGGTTGGACAGCAATAGATTCCCCTTCAGATAGCTGTGCTGTAATACATCACCCAAATGGTGATATTAAAAAAATATCTTTTGAGAATGATTTAATTGTTTCAAGCGATTGGGTTACCGGGGTTGACGGGTCTCATTGGGATGTTCCTTTTTATGTTAAAGGATCTACCGAAAGAGGATCTTCCGGCTCACCCCTTTTTGATAAAAATCATAAAATTACCGGGCAATTGCATGGAGGAACTGCATCTTGTGTTAGTACATCAAACGATTATTTTGGTAAGTTTGCTTATTCATGGAATAAAGGAACAACCAGCTCCAAACGGATAAAAGACTGGCTTGATCCTGATAATACCGGCACTTTAGTGTTAGAAGGCAAAGACTTTAATCATCCTGTTTATAATAATGATGCAGCTATTTCTGTCATCACCAAACCTGAACAGGCAGACATCTGTAACGATTCCATCACTCCTGAAATCATAATAAAAAATAACGGCTCTCTTGATCTTACCAGCGCTTCAATTTTTTACAAATTAGATGATGGAAATTTTAATCAGTATGACTGGAAAGGACGTCTTAAATATATGTATACAAAATCAATAAAATTAAACCCTGTCTACTTTAGCAAAGGGGAACATTCTTTAACTGTATACATAACAAGTCCTAATGATTCTATTGATAAAAATAACTCAAATGACACATTAACAGTAAATTTTAATTCAATTACCGGAAAAAATTTAACTTTAACTTTAAAGACAGATTATTCTGCTAAAGAAATAAGTTGGGTTATAAGAGATTCTTTAAAAAACACTTTATTTACTAATACTCCCCTAAGCTCAAAAACATTATATACTACTGAACATTGTTTTGCCTATGGTTGTTATACATTTACCATTTTTGACAGCAGTGGCGACGGGATGTGTGAAACTTCCGGTCCCGATTCTGCTTACGTTAGCCTCTCCTTTGGAAATATTTTATTGGGTCATATTAATGGATGTGATTATGACTCATCCTCAACAATACATTTTTGTATAAACAAAGATGGTATTAATATAAATAAATTGACAAATGAGAACTTGTTTCAGATATTTCCTAATCCGGGAAATGGGGAACTTTATTTAGATTACAACTCAGCAAAGTACAAAACTGCTAGCTGTTGTATTTATTCTATTTCCGGAAAACTTATTGGTAATTTTAAGGTTTATGATAAAAAGAGGTTAAAGCTTGAATTTCCTGAATTGCCTGGTGGATTATACTTTATAACAGTACAAAATGAGGCAATTATTTATAAAAGGAAATTCATAATCATTAAGTAAACAAAAAAGCTATGCAGAGTATTAATCCGCATAGCTTCATAATTAACTAAAACTATTTGTATGAAAAAAAGTATATTTAATCCTCACTCGCACTTTCAAAATCGTCAAAAGAACTAATTGACTCATTTAAATAATTAGCTTTATTACCACACTGTAATTCTCTGTAAAAACTCTCGCTCGCCTTTGTTTTATCTCCGGTCTTCTCATATATCTTTCCTATTATATGATAACAAATTGCTGTATTATTACGTTGAGCAGTTTCCCTGTATATTTTAAGTGCTTTTTGATATGAATATATTGCTTCTTCATTTTCATGCTTCAAATAATTGATCAAACCCAATCCTTCGTATATTCTTGCTGTACCTACTTTTCTTTTCTTAGCATCTGAAATTTTTTCTATTGATTTTAAACCTTTATTATAATAATCTAATGCAACATCAAATTTGCCTTTTTGTGTATATATATAAGCCAGATTTGTGCAAGCTGTTAAAAATCCGTTATAAAACTTTATATCTTCTGCGCATTTCAGAGCTTTTTCACCATATTCTATTGCTTTATTAGCATTTCCTATTCTGTTTTCCCAGCAAAGTTCATTTAGTGCATATACTTTATCATTACTTTTTACTGGATTATCAGCTTTTGAAATTAATTGGGCTGTGTTTACATTTTGTCCATAGCTACTTTTGAAAGCAAACATTGTTACAAATGCAATAAATATTATCACATAAGTAACTATAATTAAGCTTCTTATTAGTAAAGTTTTTTTCATAATAATTATGTATTTAATAAAAGTATTAACACTTAAGTGCTAGCTTATAAGTATTTTTACGTATAAACATGCTTAGCTGTTTCGTTTATTGTAAAAAAATTATTAAAATCTTCTGTTTATCATAATTCAATTAATAACTAAAATCAATTCACAATTTACATAAATTTGCAACTTATTTAATAAAATTACGTATTGAGCAAAATAAAGCAACTTGCTGGTCAGACTGCTGTTTATGGAATAAGCAGCATATTGGGACGCATATTTAATTATTTGCTCGTTCCATTATATACCCGGGTTTTCCTTCCATCCGAATTCGGAACAATTACTGAAATGTATGCTTATGTTTCTTTTCTTGTTGTCATCCTGACTTATGGAATGGAAACAGCTTTCTTTCGTTATTCTGAAAAAGAGCTTGACAAGGATAAAGTTTACAGCACAACCCTTATATCCTTATTAATTTCATCAGTCTTATTTATAATAATTACTTCTTTTTATTCACAGAATATTGCTACCATTCTCAGATATCCGCATAATCAGGAATATATTATCTGGTTTGCACTGATAATTTCCTTTGATGCACTTGCATCAATTCCTTTTGCCAAACTCAGATCGCAAAATAAAGCCTTTCGTTTTGCAACAATTAAGCTGATATTTATAGGTGTTAACGTTGGTTTAAACATCTTCTTTATTTTGCTTTGCCCATACATTTTTAAACATCATACTCCTGTTTTATATAATTTAATTCACCCTTTCTTTAATGGCAAGGTTGGAGTTGGTTATGTTTTTATAGCAAATCTTATCGCAAGTGCTGTTAGCGTTATTTTATTACTGCCTGAAATAATAAACATTAAGTATAAGTTTGATGCCCGTTTATGGAAAAGGATGGTTATTTATGCAATTCCTCTTCTTATAGCCGGTTTGGCTGGCATTGTGAATGAAACAATGGACAGAGTATTGCTGAAATATTTGCTGCCCGGTGGAGTGGCGATGAGTCAGCTCGGCATATATGGTGCTTGTTATAAAATATCTATACTCATGACAATATTTATTCAGGCATACAGGTATGCTGCAGAACCTTTCTTTTTTTCTTATGAAAAGGAGACCGATTCAAGAAAGATATATGCTGATGTCATGAACTATTTTGTTATTATTGTTTCTGCTATTTTCCTTGTTATAATGCTGTATATTGACATTGTTATCTTATTCGTTGGTGAAAAATTCAGGGTTGGCGCTCCGGTTATTCCTATACTTTTATTAGCTAATCTTTGCCTTGGCGTTTTCTATAATCTTTCAATATGGTACAAGCTTACAAACAAGACAGGTTTTGGTGCATTATTATCAATAATCGGTGCAATAATTACTCTCATTCTTAATTTTTACTGGATTCCAAGAATAGGTTATATGGGCTCTGCATGGGCTACTCTGATATGCTACGCTTCAATGATGGTTATTTCTTACATTTTCGGACAAAAATATTATCATATCAACTATAACCTGAAAAGAATCTTCACTTATCTTGGCTTATCAATAGCATTGTATTTTATTAGCGTATTATTCCCATTGGATAATCAGCTCTTTCGTTTGTCATTCAACACCTTCCTGTTTATGATTTTTATAACAGTTGTGCTGTTTACCGAAAAACCTAATGTTATATTTAAAAGATTGGGTTAAGAGTTGGAAGCTGAAAGTTTTAAATAATCTCTCATTGCACTTCGCTCTTCGCTGCTTTCTTCATTTCACTTATGAAAAATCTGAAGTCATCTTTGGTAGGTATATAATCCTTAATCTTGGTTTTAGTTATATTTCCAAAAACAGTCATCTGGAAAATTAGAGAAAAGAGATATGACAGGGAGGCTGTTGCAGCTGCTCCATTTATGCCATAACGTGGAATTAAAATCAATCCTGAAATCAGTGTCATAACCAAACCAATTGCTGAACCTATAGTGTTTAAATAATGCCTGCCTGTGCCTGAGTAGTAATGGCTGAAAATAGAATTTACTGCTACTGCAAGAATACCAATGCTCATA
>CAZMDE010000003.1:17334-28685 GCA_964564355.1 uncultured Bacteroidales bacterium
CCTTCACCTGCCCGAACTCAGGTCCGAAGACGAAAGTGAAGAAGCTTACAGGCAGCAGAAGCAAAGGTATTATTGTAATCAGGGTTGCTGCAAAGGTCATTTTAAGAAACTTAATAGTCAGTGTTTTTGCATATTCAGCATCATTTGTATTGGCAATGCTTGCATACTGAACAGTTGCGATGCTTTTGGATATAAGCCACAATCCTTCGGATATCTGCACCCCTATTGTAAAAACGCCAAGCAAAGCCTTGCTGAAGAAATAATTTATCAGGTAATAATTCAACCTGTAGTTGAATAATTGTATTATACTGCTCATCTGTACATAAGAGCCGTATTTGAATATTTCTTTAATAACACTGCCTGTATTTTTTAATGAACTTACCTTTATATAGGGGATTATATAATAAAGGCTGATGACAAAGCATGATATATAGCTTATGTAAAGTGCGGATATGTAAGAAAGCACTTCTTTCCTGCCAAACCAGAAAATCATTATTAGTAGAGTGGAAAGCATAATCACAGACTGAAGAAGAGTTGCAATGTTATATTGCTTTATTTTTTCCTTCCCGAGCAGCATTGATATATTGGTTGAAAACAGTGCATTAATCAGTGAAAGAAAAAATATATGCCGTGTATATTCCAATGGGAACAGTTTAAGCACATACAAAATAGAAGTTGTGATAACAGTAGAAATAAAAGCCCAGGTATAGCCTAGAATAAAGATCTTGTAAATATCATGTCGCGGAACAAGGTAAATAAGTGCAGCTCCTCCTATAAAATTACTGACAGTTAATATGATAGTAATTGCAAGTATTATCAGGCTCAATATACCAACACCCTCAGCTCCAAGCTGCCTGCTTGTGATTATTACTATCACAAGACTCAGCAGAGCAAGTATAATTCGTGTAGCAAATGTCCCTAATATCTTTCTATGCATTTAACTCTAATAAATAGTATATGTCCATAAACTTAAATTTTCTATGTATGTTTTTATATTTCTCTGTGTAACTCTGTGTCTTCTCTGTGCAACTCTGTGTAACTTTTTTTTAAATCTATACCTTTATAGTCAGACTCAAATTATCAGTGTTAATCATATTAATCTGTGTCATCTGCGTTCTATTGTCTTCTGAAAACATAACAATATCCTGCCGAATTCCTTTCAAAATTATCTCTGAATATCTTAAGCCTTGCAATTCTGTCTGCAGGAAAAAAGATAATATTGAAGACTAAAGAATACAAAAGCTTAAAAAAATTATACTTTGCAAATATCCTTTCAAACACCCTGTTGAAAATGCTGATAAATGAATAGCCTATCATAGCAAAATCCCCGCCATATGATTTGTGACTTATCATTTCAAGCTTATGTTTTTCACAAAGCACCCTTAATGCATTGGGTGTAAAACGAAAATAATCATTTGGTATATAATGCTGATGCGCTGATTGAACTTCAACAGCAAAATAATAACCATCAGATTTTAACACTCTCGAAATCTCTTTAACTGCATTATCCGGATTTGGTAAATCGTCAAGAACCCATACAGTCATGCATGCATCAAAAGACCCGGATTCAAAAGGCAGTGAGGTAATAGACCCTATAACATCAGGTTTTGAAATTTCAGGGTTAGAGTCTATACCTGTATAATTGTATTTTTTGAAAAGCTTTTTATATGGCTTATCTCCGCAGCCAATATCTAAAAGCTTTGCATTATGGTCAGGAGCATATTTATCCAAACTGCTGATAAACTTCACCACATCCTTAAACAAAAACCTGTAGCCAGTAAGAAGAGAAAAGTTAATGTCAAAATACATCATATCTATCAGTGTAAATCAGTTTTATCAGTCTTATCAGTGTTCTATTAAATCACAAAATTATTATTTTTCCCCAAACAGCCTTTTAATCTTCCTCCCAAGCTGATACGAAAACGACTTAAACACAAACCTATGCCTCTTCACATCTATCAAACAATAATCACCAACTGACGAAATCGTATGAACCCCATCCCTAAAACTTATATCATCAAACGATTTTATCACAGCAGCTTCATGTTCTTCAAACTCAAATGGAGAAATCTTCTCAACCCTGTTTATCACAATTTGTCCTCCATAGGTTTTTGAACAATTCTGTGATGGTCTGTATAATTGACTATCATAAATAAAAGGCGTACCTGCAGGCCTGGCTGAACGAATATCTGTTTTTACGGGATTATTAGCATGCGGAATATATTCTCCGTCAAAAAGATCGGAATAATAAACAAACAGGTTAGTATTTGAATCATGCTCTTTCCGGGTGCAAAACAACCACCATTTATCATTATAGAATACAATTGTGCTGTCTATTGCAGATATATTATCAATCAGTGTTTTCACAAATATCAGTTCACCCGTTGCTTTATCTACTTTGTAAAGACTAATCTGCTTGTTTTGATAAGATTCAGGAATGCAGTACAGTTCATTATCAACTTTAAATATATACGGATAAGAAAGATGATACGTTTTTTCAAGTAATGTCCTTTCGTTTGCAAATCCTGAAACATCATCAAATTCAATTTTACCTAATGATGATTTCATTTTCTCATAGCTGAAATCCTCAAAGAGAATATTTATTTTCCCCTCACTCTCATACCCAAAACAATCAGCCTTGCAACTAAATCTATTTGTCAAAGTTGCCCATTTTATATCTTTAGATTTAGTATTTAAATCGTAAATCGTAAATCGTAAATCGTAAATCAATGATTGTATTGGTTCTTTTACGACTCCAATATTCCATTGTTCAGTGAAGAAAAGCTCATTATAATGGAAGCTTAGTTTATTCTTAAACAGTTTCCCGAAGAAGCAAAGCATCTGCAAATTATTAGGAATAAAATACAAAGGAGCTTTGGTCTCACTTGGTGGCTTATTCATATAAGCCGCAGCATTATTAAATATATCAATACAAACCTGCTTGGGAAAATCAATACAGCCATAAAGGAGGTTGTCTATCTGGGCAGAATAAGAATGTTTGATTGTTTTAAAATATCCTTTTTTCAGGAATATGCCTGCATCAAGCTTATCAGTTAGCCTTTGCAGAGCTGCTCCTGAAACATTATCATTTTTATATATTTCCCAAAAGCCTGTAGTTCCTCCGCGATATATCATTTCATCACTGTGATGATATGACCAGACACCGTATTTAGGTACTTTCAGAACTTCTCCTCTTATAATATTAAAGCCAAATCTCAGGATAAAGTCAGTATTATGTTCCTTTATTTTTTCAATATCTTCATTAATAAAATATTCAGAATACTTCCCTTTTAGCTGAGTACTACAGCTTATAGAAGGAATGTCTTTTAATAAATCTCTAAGATCAATGTTTTCTAGAGAATCCGGCTTGCAAACAAACCGCATATACACCTTAAATAGCAGCTTCCTGTTTAAATAGCTTCTTAGTTTTTTAACTAAAGTCTTATTTTCAAAAGCAGGATTCTCATTTATAATAAGCAATACAGGCTCAGTCAAACCCGATGAAATAAGCGACTCAATAACCCTCCCCTGCCATTTCTTAAACACATAGCCATCACACATTATTCCGAAACGGAGAGGTTTATTCATTTTTATTTCCTGTTGATTGGTCACGTATATGAATTATTATTCCAATAATAAATTCCTTATGTCTAATCATAATTTTTAACAAAGATAAATATTATGTATTCGCAAGACATGACATATTTTAAAAATATGTCATGTCTAAACTTTGTAAATAATTTTTAACATATTTTTCTTGCAATAATCTGCAAAAAAGCATTATATTTGTACTTTAAATACTGAATCTATGTTTGAAAAATATTTATTCAAAAATCAAAAATATTTTAATATTGTTTCAAAAAAATACATCTCCCAAAGACAATTCATATTGATATTCCACTGATAGTCTATTGGTGTACCAATGGTATACCATTGGTAGTCCATTGATGAACCTCCGAACCATTAATGGTGTATTAAGGTAGTATTCCCTTACCATTCCTAACCCCATACATGACATATTTATTAAGTATATCAAACAAGAAATGAAATTGTATATTTGCTTCACTATTAAATTTTAATATTATGAAATATTTAAAGGTTGTTTTAGGGCTGATTATGGCGTTTGCATTACAGCAGAAGATTAATGCCACTACAATAGATTTGAATAAATGCACAGGATGGCAGATATATGTTGCCTCTGATGCAATAGCATCAGAGAAATTTGCTGCTGAAGAATTTCAGTCTCTGTTTGAAAAGGCAACAGGTAATAAGCTAAGCATTATCAATACTATTAAGGTCAGCAGGAATATTATTTATATAGGTTTCTCTGATGAGGTAAAAAAGAATAATACGGGCATTGATATTGCAAAGCTGGGTAATGAGGGTTTGCACATAAAGATAGAAGCAGACAGGATATATATTGTTGGAGGAAGAACACGTGGCACTTTGTATGGTGTATATGAATTCGCTGAAAGATACCTGGGAGTGAGATTTCTGACACCTGAGCATACTTATGTCCCTGCAAAGAAAAGCCAATTGACAGCTAATTGTGAGGATTATGAATATAAGCCAGCTTTTATTTACAGAAACACTTACTATAAGCAAATGATTGACAATCCTTATTTTTCTATAAAATTAGGCAACAATGCTTTTGCTAAGGATGATAAGCTAGGAGGCGCATCACCATTGCAGTTTGTTGTTCATTCATTTTACAGGCAGATACCTGTTGAAAAATACGGCAAGGAACATCCTGAGTATTTTGCTGAAGTAGGCGGCAAACGTCTGCTTGAAGCTTATGGCGGTGGTCCGCAATTATGCGTCACTAATCCTGATGTTATAAGGCTTATGAAAGAAGCTATATATAAAGAGATAAAGGATAATCCTGAACAAAAGAATTTTGCTATAGTTCACAATGACAATGAGTATTATTGCCGCTGTGCAAGATGTGAAGCAATAAATCAGAGGGAAGAAAGCCCAATGGCTGCTCATCTTATGATGGTTAATGCTGTTGCTGATTGCGTTGCTGTGAAATATCCCGGCATAATAATAGGCACGCTTGCCTATCAGTATACAAGAAAAGCGCCTAAAACAATAAAACCTGTGAAAAATGTGATGGTGCAGCTTTGCAGCATAGAATGTGACCTGACACATCCTGTAAACCAGCCGGATAATGAAATGAATAAACCTTTCGCAGTAGACTTGAAAGAATGGGGAAAGATATGCAAGAATCTGTGGATATGGGATTATATAGTTGATTATAATCTTTACAATCTCCCTTTTCCTAATCTGAAAAGCATTAGCAAGAACATAAAATACTACAGGGATAATAATGTGACCGGCGTTTTTATGGAAGTAAATTATCAGAGCCCTGCAGGTGAACTTGAGGATTTGAGAAATTATATTACTTCCAAATGCCTCTGGAATCCTGAGTTGGATAGCTGGGAATTAGCTATGGAATTTTGCAAATTGCACTATCATAAAGCCTCACAACCGATAATTGACTATCTGACAATGTTTCATGATAATATTGACAAAAAGCACCTGAAGGCAAGATTTAATGCTATACCCGAAGAAGTTGGTCTGAATGTTGAAATGTCTGAAAAAATATTACAGTATTTCGATAAGGCTTTGAAGCTTGCAGATAATGAAGAAGTGAGAGCTAGGGTTGAGAAAGCTGCATTATCAGCCTATTGCGCCTATATTGAAACTAACAAAGGGGAATGTAAATATGACAAAGGAAAGCTGAACTATCAGTTTACTGAACGATACAGGGATGCTGTAAGAAAATATATTGATTACAGCAAAAAGCATAAAATGACCTACAGCACCGAGGGAAATGAAACATTCTTTCCAATCTATGCAAACGAACTTAATAAAGAGCTTAAGATTAATGCAGAAGGCGGCAGACCTGCTGTAAGGCTTGAAAATGATAAATGGAGAGTAACCCTGCTGCAGGAAGAAAATGCGAAGATTGTAGACTTGTATTATAAACCTAAAAAAGTAAATTTGCTCTCTGCAATGGATAATAATCTCCAAAGCAGCATTATGACTGAGGAAATTGTGAAGCCGGAATATAAAGATACTATTCCTCCTAAATGGAATTATGAATTAAAGGATAATGTATTGCTATTGACAAGAAATCTTGCAGACGGTAATATTTATTCAAGAAAAATAACATTAAGCAAAGACAGAATATTGTTTGAATCAGAGATAATACAAAAAGGTAACACAAAAACATACAGAATCAAAGTCAGTCCTGTGTTCTATACAGGCAAGAGGACGAGAGATACTAAAATAATCTCTGCCTATCTGAAGAAGGATAATAATTGGCTTATGTTCAATGAGGGATTGCTTGGAAGCCACGGACCTAATGAAAAGCTGCTGAAAGAATGTAAGGATGGCGGAGAATATGCTCTATATAATAGCGAATTAAAATCAGGAATAAATGAAATGTATAATCCTAAAGACGTCGAAACATTGAATGCAAGCTGGATTAGCAGCGGGTCATTGTTTAATTTAGGTTTCACAACTAAAGATTTCAATCTGAAAACAGGAGAAAATTTTAGCTTCAGCTATTCTTTAGGTTTTCTTGATAAACAACCAATTAGTAAATAATTTTAAATATTAAATGTATGAGAAAAGTAGTTTTTATTTTAATAGTTTTAGCTATTAGCGTAAGTGTAAATAAAGCTTACAGTCAGAAAAAGATTAGAGTATTATATGTCGGAGATGCAGGCGTGCTGCTTGGTCCGAATATCATTGCATCGCCTTTTTATTATGAACAAAAGGGTTATGAGGTTCATATATGGTGCCAGCCTTTGCTTGACCAACTAGCAAAAGAGCCGGATATAACTGTTGAACACATGACCAACTGGCGTGCTTTAAAGGAATTCCCTGAAACTGCTGAAGCTATTGCTGCAAAGTATGATGTAGTTATTTTGTCTGATATAGAGCAGGAATGCCTCGTTCTCTATCCCTGGGAAAGAATGCAGGATACCCCTATGGGACCTAACCGCGTGGAATCTATCCGCGAGTTTGTTCAGAAAGGCGGCGGTCTTATGATGGTTGGTGGCTGGGAGTCATTCACAGGCAGAAGAGGTATTGGTAACTGGGGAAACACTGCTGTTGAAGAAGCTTTACCTGTCAAATGCCTTGAAGTAAATGATGACAGAAATGAAACCCCTCAGGGTGTGCATATTCAGGTACTTGTTCAGGATAATCCGATTGTAAAAGGTTTGAACTGGGAATCCTGTCCTGTTTTCAGCGGTTACAACAGGTTCAAAGCAAAGGATGATGCTATTGTTATAGCAAAGGTTAAGGAAACCGGCGACCCTTTCATAGTCAGTCACAAATTCGGCAATGGCAGAAGTATTGCATTTGCTTCTGATGTATCTCCTCACTGGGGCTCCGGCTATCAAAAGTGGGATAATTATGGCAAGTCATTTGCAAGTATGCTCCGCTGGCTAGCTGGTAAAAATTAATTCCCATTAAGAACTAGAAACTATAAACCAGAACCGAGCAGAGCGAGCTCATGAGCACCTATAAAAAGATAAATTTTGCGAATAAACTAGAAACTTTTACTTATGAAAAGATCAGTTTTATTTTTTATTTTTCCTGCATTAATAATTCTTTATTCTTGTAATAAGAAGACTCAAAAGCAGGATGATCTTAAGTTTGACTTTAAGCCGAGAACTACAAATATTCCTAATGCTTTTCAGTATGATTTCGAGGGATACACTGAACATTGGGACAAGTATAGCTGGACCTGGGAAACTTACACCGGCATTTGGGATAAATCAGAATCTAATGACATAGTGAGTGATTTATCACAAATGGAAATGGCTCAGGGAAATCAGCTTCTGCTGGAAGAATTATGGCTTCAGCCCGGATTTGTAAATCATCTGCATAATTCAAAATATACCAGGCTAAATGTTACAGATAAGAAAACTGTGATGCAGGAACTTGCAAAAGGTGATGTGATGATAATTGGAACTGACAGGGATTCGCTGGTAAAAGAGCTTGTGCAAAAACTACCTGAGGATTTGCAATACCGACGAAATCGCGCTTTTGAGCTTACATATGGAAAAAATACACTTTATGTTATTGCCAGCCAGACAAAGGATGAAGCTGACAAGCTGTACAAATATATAACCAATGCACTTGATATTATTTCTGCTTATAAACCTTATAAAGGCTGGGCTGGTGTGAGAAGTCATTATCTGCTGATCACCCAGCACGTACATAGTCCTTATGAACTTATAGACAGGGCAATGAAGATGGGTTGCACATGGATGATGCTTGACGGGTATAATGATTACATGCTTACAGACCCTGCTAATAAAGAGCTTTCTGCTATTAAATTACCTTTTGTTTTATTACCCGGGCAGTATGGCACAGGTGGCATTATGTACGGCACAAAGACATTTCCTGATGTGCAGGACAATACAGAAGAAAAATGCATAAACTGGATGCAGAAAAACAATGGCTATTTCTTTGGTTACCTCGGAAACATGAAAACTAAATTTGCAAAGCAATATAATGGTTATATCATAGGCAGCACTGCTGACAGGGTAAAGCTTGATTCATTAAAATCACCTTTCATTACAGATGCAGGTGGCATAGATACACAGATACCTCCTTCAATGGTTTTATTTCTAAGTAAAAAAGAGACTCTCGATCAGCCTTCAATTATGAAAGCTATAATGGAACGCCGCTCTGTTGCTGTTTTTCCTAAAGCCGATATGTATGGTGATAAGAAATTCAAAGATGCTTTAAGAATACTTCTGTTAGACAGGGATTACCTTGAATCAGAGCTTATCAGTAGAGTTACAGCAAAGTGCTATATTAAGAATAATGAACTTATAACAGAACTGTTTAACAGGGGCGAAAAAGAAGTAATTGTTAAATATAAATATCTTTTACCTGCCTCAGTATCCCTGAAAAACACTTTTGCAGAAGCAACACTAAAGCTTGGTTCCTGTGAAAGCCGTGATCTGCATAATGCAATTGTTCTGAAGCCTGAAGCATGTGGAAAGGAGTTACCTGTTGGCATTGAAATAACTTATCCAGGAGAAAACAAGCCGATATATGCTGTTTGCAGATTAGATGTTCCTTATGCAGTGGAACAAAACCCGCTTATGTTCGATATTCCCGGCACAATTGATTATCCTGTTACAATCTGGAATTATACTAACAACAGTAAAGTAAATGTTAAACTTGACATCAAATCAAATCAGCAGATAATTAAATCATTTAGTCAGACCGTTGATATTAAAAACTGGCAGAATAAAACAATTAATTTCAGCATTCCCCTCAAAGAAGGCGATTATACTGCTACTGCAACAGCTATGGGAATTACCCGTACAGGAACAATTGCTATACGGGGGTTAAAGTCATCTGATTCAAAAGTATATACTGAGGATATGAACAAGGACGGGATTCCTGAAATAGTTATGGAAAACCAGCAAATAAAAGCAACAATTCTTCTCTTTGGTGGCAGAATTATTGAATACATTGTCAAAAGCCGCAATCAGAATATGCTTTTCAAATTGTGGCCCAACAAACCACCCTGGGATGGAAAGCCTGAGGGAAGAAGAGCATTCTATCCTTATGGCGGACTTGAAGAATTTATAGGTTATCCTACTATCGAGGGACATATTGTTTTCAATTACAAAATACTTAAAGATAAAGGCGATTATGTTCGTGTGAAAGTATGGGCAAATATTCATGGAAACAGATTGGAGAAAACAATAAGTCTTTATGGCAACAGCGAATTGATTGAGGTTCGTTATGCTTTCAGCAATATGGATGAAAACATAAGGATAATAGGTATAAATCCTCTTATTCAGATTGGTAAGTCAACAGGTCCTGAGGATACCTATTATTTTCCTGATATAAATGGAAAGATTGAAAAGCGACACCCTGTGAAAGAAAGATATTATGGCAATACATTTCACCTCAGAGAAGGCTGGGCTGCTGGTTCTGACTCTTTGGAAAAGATAAGCCTATTGGTTGGTTACCCGGTAAATGATGCTGAAATATTTCATTTATGGAATAACCATCCTAACAATACACCTACTCCGTATTTCTATACGGAGCTACAGCCCTGGCTTCTGATTAAGCACGGAACAACAACCTATTTCAGCTATTACCTTATGGGCAGGGAAAGCAAATACCAACCTATACTTGATGATTTCAGGAAGAAAGGGCTGGTAACAACTAAACAGTAAAAGGATTAAAATGGCAATTATGCTTTTTTAATTGTCCTGACTTATAAGGACTATTTTTTCACAGGTTGAGGTTTAACAATAATGAATATATCTTCGCTATCTTTCTTCATGAGATAGTGTTCGCGGGCGAATTTTTCAAGATTTTCATCACCTGATTGGAGTTGTCTGAGAGCAATACTGTCATTATGTATCTCGTCACGGTAATATTTCTTATCTGTTTTTAGTTTATTAAGTTTTTTGTTGACTGTAGCTCTTTTAAGCAAACTGTAGGAATCAAAAAAAGACACCCAGATTATAAATATTAAAGCTGTAAAAACATACCTGTTCTTGAGTATATTAATTATTTTTTTCAGTTCAGCCATCTTTACTATTAACTATTAAAAATTTAACTGAACAAAAATAAATCAATTGTTATCAAAAAAGATGATAATTAATATAATTTTATTAACTATCGATGTGAATCTATACCATGAAGGGTGTTAATAAGATGGGAAAGCGTTAGCAGTATCTCGTTTATATACTCCTCAACAGCTTTTACACTTCCCGGTAGTGTATATATTAATGTGCTCCCAATAGTACCTGCAATACCCCTGCTTAGCAAAGCACCCGGATTTTTACTGCCATATTTCATTCTTATCATTTCCATTATGCCCGGTATTTCCTTATCAAGTAAGGGCTTTATTGTATCAGGAGTAATGTCTGATGGAGCAATTCCTGTTCCACCGGTTGTTATAATAACATCCTGCTTTTCCAGAACTGATTTATTGACTAAGGATATTAGTTTTTCAGGATTATCAGGTATCAGGTGATATTGAATTTTCACTCTTCTGCCTGATGAAGAAAAGTGTTGTTCCAGAAGTTCAATTATTTTAGGTCCGCTTTTATCTGGATACCCACCACTGCTTGCCCTGTCGCTTAATGTAATTACAGTAACAAGTAGTGTTTTAGGTATGAAATGAACTTCGTCACCTGTTTTAATAGTTCCTTCCTTAATAACCCGGCAGAATATTCCTTCTTTAGGCATTATGCAATCACCTGTTTCTTTAAAGATTGCACACTTTGCACCGTGACATTCTTTGCCTATCTGACTTATTTCAAGCTCTGTATCACTAATAACAAAGC
>CAZMDE010000004.1:0-27715 GCA_964564355.1 uncultured Bacteroidales bacterium
TATGTTGAGGAAAAAGCAAATGCAATAGCATTTTTAATTGTACCACAAAGTTTTTTAATATATTGCGAATAGCATGCAAATCTTCAGTTTTTGTTGGAAAGCAGAATGATTAACATATATGAATTTATTAATATAAAAAGTGTTAAAATTAATTATGATTTGCTTTATTTATTATACACTCTAACCATCAATTAAAAAAAAGTCTAATTTTACACTTTGATAATTTGGCAAATTGGTAATTTAGCAATTTACTGAATACTGATAACTGACAATGTTTTATGAGTTTTAAGGATAAAATAGATTTGAACAGATTGCCTCAGCATGTAGCAATAATAATGGATGGCAATGGAAGGTGGGCAAAACAAAGAGGTTTTGAAAGAATTTTGGGGCATGAGCATGCTGTTTTACCAGTAAGGGAGACAACAGAAGCAGCAGCAGAGCTTGGAATAAAGTACCTGACTTTATATGCATTTTCTACAGAAAACTGGAAACGCCCGATTGATGAGGTAAATGCTTTAATGAATTTATTAGTAAAAACTATAAATAAAGAGACTGAAACACTAAATAAAAATAACATACGTTTACTTGCAATTGGAAATTTAAAAAGCCTGCCAGAAGATTCTTATTCAGAATTAATGGAAGCTATAAATGAAACTTCAAAAAATACAAGAATGTCTTTAGTTTTGGCATTAAGCTATGGAGCTCGTTGGGAAATAGTAGATGCCGTAAAACAATTGATACTTGATAATTATACAGAATTGAGAATTGAGAATGGAGAATTGAGAATTAAAAATGAAGAAATAACAGAGGAGCTGTTTAGTCAATATCTTACAACAAAAGGGATTCCGGATCCGGAGCTAATGATAAGAACAAGCAGTGAATACAGAATAAGCAATTTTTTATTGTGGCAATTAGCATATTCCGAATTATATTTTAGTTCAAAATTATGGCCTGATTTCACAAAAGAGGATTTCTATGAAGCATTATTGAATTATCAAAATCGAGAGAGAAGGTTTGGTTTAACAAGTGAACAAATTAGTCCAAAGTCGTAAGTAAACAGTTTTATGAAAATTAAATATAAAAATTTACTAATTCTTTTTTTGCTTTCCATAGTATACTGTTTCCTGATTATATCGGGATTCACTGTTTTAAAAGCCCAGGTAATATTAGATGCAGAACAAATTAATATTGATTACAGTAATCCAAGAACATATGAAATAGGGGGTATTACCATATCCGGAACGCAATACCTGGACAATAATATTCTTATAACCTTATCAGGATTAACGGTTGGAGACAAAATTGAGGTGCCGGGAGATAAGATAACAAAAGCCATTCAAAACTTATGGAAACAGGGATTGTTTGAGAATATAAAAATATCTGTTTCAAAAATTAACGGTGGGGTAATTTTTCTTAATATTTATTTAGAAGAAAAACCCCGTTTATCCAAATTCACATTTACAGGTTTAAGAAAGTCAGAAGCTAACAGCTTAAAGGATAAAACAAAACTTACGAAGGGGGATGTTGTAACTGAAAATCTTATAATGAGAACTTCAAATCTTATTAAAAATCATTTTACGGATAAAGGTTACATGAATACTAATGTAAACATTATTCAGAAGCGTGACACATCGGTTACCAATAATGTTATTCTGATTATTAATGTAAATAAAGGGAAAAAAGGAAAGATTGGTAAAATCACTTTTATTGGTAATAAAATACTATCAGAAGCAAAGCTTAAGAGGTTAATGAAAAAAACCAAGGAACATAAGTTTTTCAGAATATTTACAGCATCAAAATTTATTGAATCAGAATACAAGGCAGATAAGCAAAAAATTATTGAAAAATATAATGAGATTGGTTTCAGGGATGCAAGAATAGTAAATGACTCGGTGTATAAAGAAAAGTTCGGAGTTCGGAGTTCGGAGTTCGGAGTTAGTAATAAAAATAAGGATGAACAACCGGGGAAATATATAAATATAGATATAAAGGTTGATGAGGGTAATAAATATTATTTCAGAAATATAACCTGGGTTGGAAACTCAAAATATACATCAGAAGAATTAAGCAGGGTATTGAAGATAAATAAAGGAGAGATTTACAATCAGAAGAGATTAGATGCAAATTTATATATGAACTTAGAAGGTCAGGATGTAAGCTCTTTATATCTTGATGATGGCTATTTGTTTTTCAATGTAACTCCAGTCGAAAAGCAAGTAGAAAATGATTCAATTGATATAGAATTCAGGATATATGAAGGCAAACAGGCAAGGATAAATAAAGTATATATTTCGGGAAATACAAAGACCAATGACCATGTAATTCTAAGAGAAATCAGAACAAGACCCGGTCAGTTATTTAACAGGTCAGATATCATAAGAAGCCAGAGAGAGCTAGCACAACTAAAATATTTTAATGCAGAAAAAATCCAGATAAATCCAAAACCTAATCCACAGAATGGAACGGTAGACATAGAATATGTAGTAGAAGAAACATCATCAGACCAATTAGAACTATCAGGCGGCTGGGGAGGAGCAGCAACAGGACTTGTAGGAACATTAGGGGTTTCATTCAATAATTTTTCTCTAAGAAAAATTGCTAGAAGAGATGCCTGGCGACCGCTTCCTTCAGGAGATGGACAAAAATTAAGCCTGAGAGTACAAGCTAACGGGAGGCAATACCAATCATATAATGCATCATTTACAGAACCCTGGCTAGGAGGGAAAAAACCTAATTCATTAAGTGTTTCTTTTTATAATTCAATACAAACAAATGGTTTAGCCAAGGGCGAAGCATCCAGACAAGCTATAAATATTTACGGAGCATCAGTAGGCTTAGGAAAAAGGATTACCTGGCCTGATGATTTTTTCACACTTTACCAGGAAGTTGGTTATCAGAATTACAAACTTGAAAATTACTTATCAACGTTTTTATTTGCTGATGGAACTTCGAATAATATATTTTATAATATTACCCTGGCAAGAAATTCTTTTGATGCGCCAATTTTTCCGAGAACAGGTTCATCAATTTCATTATCTTTAAAAGTCACACCTCCTTTTTCGTTGTTTACAGATAAAGACTATTCAGCATTATCTGCACAAGATAAATATAAATTGATAGAATATCATAAATGGAATTTTAATACTTCGTGGTTTACAAAATTAGCCGGCAATTTAGTGTTAAACACAAGGTTAAGATATGGCTTTATGGGAGACTTTAATAGAGGAATCGGGATTTCACCATTTGAGAGATATTATGTAGGAGGTAGCGGGTTGTCCGGATTTTCACTAGATGGCAGAGAAATAATAGCAATGAGAGGTTATGCAGATTATTCATTAACACCCAGAAACAATTCCGGATATATAGGCGGTTCGATATTTAACAAATATACTATTGAATTAAGATACCCATTATCATTAAACCCGATGGCAACTATTTATTTATTAGGATTTGCAGAAGCAGGAAATGCGTGGACAAAATTTAAGGAATTTAATGCTTTTGATGTAAAAAGGTCAGCAGGTTTTGGAATCAGGGTTTTTTTACCAATGTTTGGATTACTCGGGCTTGATTGGGGTTATGGGTTTGATGAAATTCCCGGAAATCCCGGAAATAACAAGGGACAGTTCCATTTTTCAATCGGGCAATCAATAGAATAATTAGGAATTAGGAATTAATAATTAGTAATTAGTGCCTGTCCATAAAGTCATAAATAAAAAAAGTAACACAGAGATACACAGAGAAGACACAGAGTTTATTCACAATATTAATCTAATATTAAAGAGTTCATGAGATAAATGTTCACAGAGAAGAAAAAATAAATGTTTCACATTTGGAAAATGTGAAACATTATGGACAGATACTAATTAGGAATAAATTTTAAATAACATTTAACTTATCAGATTATGAAAAAAGGAGTTTTTAGTTTAATATTTGTTTTAATGTTAAGCGGTTTTGCCAATGCACAGAAGTTTGCATTTGTAGATACAAAGTATATTCTTGATAACATTCCGGAATATAAAGCTGCCCAGGAACAGCTTGATGAGTTATCCCTGCAATGGCAAAAAGAAATTGAAGTAAAGTTTGCAGAGATAGATAAAATGTATAAAGATTATCAGGCAGAAGCTGTGCTTCTACCTGAAGATATGAAAAAGAAAAAAGAAAACCAAATAGTAAGCAAGGAAAAAGAAGCCAAGGACTTACAAAAGAAAAGGTTTGGCAATGACGGCGATTTGTTTAAAAAACGAGAAGCTTTAGTAAAACCAATTCAGGATAAAGTATATAATGCAATAGAAACAATTGCTACAACAGGAAATTATGGTATTGTCTTTGATCAGGCAGGAAGTCTAACCATTTTATATGGAGATTCGAAGCTTGATAAAAGTGATGATGTTTTAGAAAAATTAGGAGTTACTCCAGGTAAAGAAAAGAAAGAAAAAGGAAAGTCCAAAAAATAGATTTGTCAGATTTATCAGATTGTCAGATTTATCAGATTTTATATCTGTTAATCTTATAATCTTCTAATCCAATTATTATGGAGTACCTCATAAAAGCAGTAGATATTACCAAGCGATATATAAACCATACTGCTCTTAATAATGTAAGCATTTCCGTTCCGGAACAAAGTATCTATGGATTGCTTGGACCCAATGGAGCAGGGAAAACAACTCTTATCAGATTAATAAATCTAATAAATGCACCAGATGAGGGTGAAATATATTTTGGTGGTGAAAAGTTATCAAATAAACATACTGCTTATATTGGTTATCTGCCTGAAGAAAGAGGTTTATATAAGAAAATGAAAGTCGGAGAACAGGCTTTGTACCTAGCACAATTAAAGGGCTTAAGCAGACATGATTCTTTAATAAAACTGAAATATTGGTTTGAGCGTTTTGAAATCCAGGATTGGTGGAACAGAAAAGTAGAAGAACTTTCAAAAGGTATGCAGCAGAAAGTTCAGTTTATGGTAACAGTTTTACATAGTCCCAAACTATTAATATTTGATGAACCTTTTAGTGGCTTTGACCCAATAAATGTAAACATACTTAAGGATGAAATATTAAATTTCAGAAAAAACGGAGCCACTATCATTTTTTCTACTCATAATATGGCTTCTGTTGAAGAGCTATGTGACCACATAACTCTTATTAATAAATCAAAAAAAATACTTGAGGGGGAAGTTAAGCAAATAAAAAAAGCCAATAAGACTGATTTGTATGATGTAGAATTTGAAAAACCAGATACTATAGAAGCAGGAATAGAAAGTTTATTACCGGCAGGTTATACATTAATAAACCAGGTTAATGAAGACGGATTAGTCAGAGCTAAGGTTCGGATTCCAACTAATTCATCACCAAACAAGCTGCTTGAAATGCTGTTTCCATATGTAACTATACATTCTTTTAAAGAGATTATGCCAACAATGAATGACATTTTTATTTCAATGATTGAAGCAGACATAAAAGCAATTAACAAAGAACAATTAATTTAGAACAGTGAGTAGTAAAATATTAATAATAATAAAAAGAGAATATCTGACAAGGGTTAGGAAAAAATCATTCATTGTAATGACTATTCTAGGACCAATACTGATGGCTGCAATAATAATATTACCAGTTTATTTAGCCCAGATGTCAGATGAAGTCAAGACAATTGCAGTAGTTGATGATACAGGTTTGTTTTATAAAAGATTTCCAGATTCCGATAATTTAAAATTTATTTATCTTAATACGAAGATTAATGCTTCAAAGGAAAATTTTGTAAAAAGCAGTTTTTATGCATTATTATACATTCCAATAGATTCAAATAATGCTGTTGTACCGACTAACTTCATGCTTTATTCAAGTAAACAGCCAAGCATGATAATAAAAGCTTATCTTGAGAATATTCTTAAGAAAGACATAGAAAGCCTAAAGCTTGCTAAGTCAGGCATTGATGAAACTGTTATTGCATCTATCAATACTAATGTTAACATTACTACTATAAAAATCAAAAGCACCGGTTCAGAAGAAAGGAGCTATTCAGAAGTTAGCAGTATTCTTGGGCTTTTTGCAGGCTTACTCATCTACTTTTTTATTTTTATGTACGGGGCACTTGTATTAAGGGGAGTTATTGAAGAGAAAACTAACAGAATAATTGAAGTAATAATTTCTTCAGTAAAACCATTTCAGTTAATGATGGGGAAGATTTTGGGAATAGCAACTGTCGGTCTAACACAATTTCTTTTATGGGTTATTCTTACTTTTGGACTTGTATTCACTGTTCAAAAATCCTTACCAAGTATTTTTAAAAATAACAAAACAATAAATAGCAATCAATTGTCAATGCCAAGTTATCAGTCAAATGAAAACAGCAAATTAGCAACTGAGAGTTCAAAACAAACAAAAGATGATAAAAGCGATGAAATAAAATCAGTTTTTGAAGCGATTAATTCTATCAATTTTCCAATAATGATATTTTCATTTTTATTTTATTTTATTGGCGGATATTTGCTTTATGCTGCATTGTTTGCAGCAGTGGGAGCGGCAGTAGATAATGAGGCAGATACACAGCAATTTATGCTACCTATAACAATCCCTTTGTTATTTTCAGTAATAATGATACAATTTATCGTAAATAATCCTGAAGGTCCTATAGCCTTCTGGCTTTCATTAATACCCTTTACATCTCCGGTAATAATGATGGTTCGCATACCATTTGGGGTACCCTACTGGGAGCTTGCTCTTTCAATAACGTTGTTGATATTTACTTTTATAGGAACAACCTGGATGGCTGCAAAGATATACCGTACGGGGATATTAATGTACGGTAAAAAGGTTAATTATAAAGAATTATGGAAATGGCTAAGATATAGTGATTAGCAGATTATAGGATTCCAATATTATCAGATTAAATCTAATAATCTAACTTGAGAATCTTAGAATCTGCCAATCAGATAATCTATTATTCACTGCATTTGTTAATACATTCAATCAAATGGTTTAGATTTCCCTGGTTAATGGAATAATAAATTTCCTTACCTTCTCTTTTGGAATCTAAAATGCCATTGATTCTAAGTAAACTCAAATGATGTGAGGCAGCTGCCTGTTCAATCTTTAACTTTGTGTAAATCTGAGTAACATTCATTTTAGGTTTCTCAGTTAACATTGCAAGAACAGCAATCCTCATAGGATGTGCAATTGATCTTAATTTTTTAGCTGCTTTTCCAAGCTTCTTTTCATCTAAAACCTGCTTAGTCATAATTATTAAGTTTTAATTAAATAGGATACAAAGATATATGATAATTATGATATTATACTAATTATTTATATAAATAATGTTAAAAGATATTAAATCAAATTAGCAAATTCAAATTTAGTAACATCAAACAAACCTTTATCACCTAATTTAAGTTCAGGAATAACAAGCAAAGCCATGAAAGATAGAGTCATGAATGGAGAGGTTAATTTTGTACCCAGATTTATAACAGTTTTATTTATTGATTGATATATATCAGCAACCTGATAAATATTGGCATTAGACATAAGACCAGCTACAGGCAAGGGGAGGATTTTGGAATTTGAATTATAAATGCTTAATTCTGAATAAGAAATACCGCCTTTGTTATCAATAATCATATTAATTGCATTAACTATATCCTCATCATCTGCACCAACAGCAATGATATTATGACTATCATGAGCGATACTAGAGGCTATGGCTCCATATTTAAAGCCAAATCCTTTAATAAAACCAACTGCAGGTTTTGAATGCTGAATATCATATCTGTTGTATACAACAATTTTCAGAGTATCATTTTCAATATCACTTACAATATTATTATCAAAGATTTTTGCCTTTTCGATAAGAGATTTGGTAAAAAGTTGTCCGTCTATAGCTTCAATCACCCTGATAGATGCCGGAAGCTTGAGGACGGAAGCTGGAAGTTCAATGTCTTTTAAGGTAATTTTATTGCAATGAAAGTTATTTAATGGTTCTTCTTTTAAAGAATTAATCAATGTATTTCCTTTATCAGCAACTTTTTCACCATTTATGTAAGTTGATAAAACGTTAAAGTTATTCAGATTGTCAACAATAATAAAGTCGGCAGGATCTCCTTCTTGTAATAATCCGACGTTGAGATTGTAATGTTTAACAGGGTTATAGGTACAGCTTCTGATAATATCCATTGTATTATAACCACTTTTTATTGCTTTTTTAATCAGCAAATTAATATGACCTTGTATTAAATCATCAGGATGCCTGTCGTCAGAACAGAACATTAGGCTATCAGGATATTTAGCAATTAAAGGAATAAGCTCGTCAAAATCTTTAGCTGCACTGCCCTCTCTTATAAGAATTTTCATTCCGAACTTGATTTTATCCTCTGCCTCACTTATTGTCATACATTCATGGTCAGTGCTTATACCTGCCTTTGCATAAGCTTGAGCATCATTTCCTTTTAAACCAGGTGCGTGTCCGTCAACAGGTTTTTTATATTTTTTTGCTAATTCAATCTTGCCAATTACTTCCCTATCATTATTCAAAACACCAGGGAAGTTCATCATTTCTGACAAATATTTAATCTCCTTAATGCTTAATAATTCCTCAGTTTCTTTCAATCCAAAATTAGCTCCAGATGTTTCAAAAGCTGTAGCCGGGACACAGGAAGGAGCACCGAAATAAAATTTAAAATTAACCTTCTTTCCATTATTAATCATAAATTTTACACCTTCAATACCAAGAACATTTGCAATTTCGTGCGGGTCGGACACAGTTGCAACTGTTCCATGAACCACAGCAGCCCTGGCAAATTCTGAGGGAATAACCATAGAACTTTCAATATGAATATGAGCATCAATTAGTCCAGGCAGGATAAAAGATTTGGTGATTTGGTGATTTGGTGATTTGATAATTTGATTATCTGACTGTGGACAGTGGACTATTTTAACAATCTTTCCATTTTCAATATTTATAGTTCCATAAAAGATTTCTTTATTGACAACATCAACAATATTTCCGCTTACAGAAAACGTTTTAACTTTATTCATACCTGAAATATTTATTATACAAAAATATTAAATAATTCTAAAAAGGCACTATAAAGAATTTTATCAAGCTTATTGAATAAACCAGAGAAGTAATGAAAGATTAATAATTGACAGATAAGTTCTTATAAAACATTAAGTTGTTTGAATACGTTTTCTTTGTAAGTAGCGCCAATCTGGAGTAGCTTCATTTTATCCTGAATCATAATATTCGGATACCTGACGTAAGCAATTTTATCTATTCTAACGATATAAGACTTGTGAACCCGAACAAAATCCTTTTGTGGCAGGGTTTTCTCAATGTCTTTCATAGGGGTATGTACTTTGAAAGTATTTGCTGAAGTGTGTAAAAGAATATAATCTTTATGACCTTCAATAAAATACAGGTCATCAAAATCTATTCTATACAAGGCGAGGTCGGACTTAACAAATATAAAATTTTCATTTGCATTATTCATATCTGCTTTCATAATAAATTATATTAAACTTTATTAATACTCGTATTGATTATACCGATAGCAATGCCCATTTCTTCTTCCGTAATTGTTAGTGGCGGAGATACACGCAAACAATCGCCAGCAAAAATGAATGAGTCTGTAATCAAGCCATTTTCCACGCATTTACTGATTACTTTCTGACAGATTTCCTCATTTTCTAAGCGAATTGCAAGCATCAACCCTCTACCTCTTATTTCTTTGATTTTATCATTCTTTAAAAATTGCCTGAATAAATTTTCTAAAGTAATCGCTTTTTTATATATTTTTTCTTTTATAAGCTGTTTCATAAAAGTCATACCAGCAGCACAACATACGGGGTGTCCGCCAAAAGTGGTAATATGACCAAGCGTTGACTGACTTGACAGCTTATTCATCATAACATCAGAACTGATAAAAGCCCCAAGCGGCATGCCACCACCCAATGCTTTAGCAAGAACAAGTATATCAGGTACAACTTTATAATACTCGAATGCGAATAGTTCACCGGTTCTTCCGAAACCTGTCTGCACTTCATCAAATATCAATAATGCACCTGTATCATCACATGCTTTTCTCAGTGCTTTCAGATATTCTTTATCTCCATTAATGAAACCTGATTCTCCCTGGATACATTCTGCAACAACACAAGCAGTGCGTGAAGTAATATGTTTAAGATCATCAGGGTTATTGTATTTTATCATTCTGACATCGGGCAGCAAAGGAAGGTAAGGGTTTCTGAACTGATGGTTACCAGCAATGCTCAATGCCCCATGAGTACCTCCGTAATATGAGTTTTCAAAAGAAATAAGCTCGGTTCTACCTGTAAATACTTTAGCTAATTTCAATGCACCCTCAATAGCTTCGCTGCCGGAATTCACAAAGTAAACAGAGTTAAGTGACTTAGGCAAATTATCAGTCAATAATGATGCATAATCTATCTGTGGCCGTTCGACAAATTCACCGTAAGCCATAACATGAAGGTATTTATCACATTGCAGTTTAATAGCTTTAATTATTTCAGGGTGTCGATGACCAAGATTGTTAACACCTATCCCTGCAATAAAGTCTATATATGATTTTCCTGATTTATCATAAAAATAAACACCATCTGCCATGTTTACCTCAAACCCAAGAGGGTTATTTGAAGTGCGTGCAAGATGTTCAAATAGTTTCTTTTTTTCCACGAAATATAATGTTTGAATGCTGAAACAAAAATATAGAAATTATCTGAATAAATTGTTTAATGCTAATAATTAATTATTTATTCATAAGTTTCTTTTAAAAAATAATTCGTGTATTAAAGACATATGGAGTATCCAAATTTTAATTTCGGAAGCTGTATATTAAAAATTTTATGTAAATTTGTGCTTTAAATTAATATTAATTACCGTGTTATGAGAAAAATTATACTTAAAAGTTTATTAGCAATCAGTTTAGCTGTTACAACAGGTTTATATGCACAGATACCAAATGCATCATTTGAGAATTGGACTACAGTAGGTGGGGTTCAAAAGCCAGATGGATGGAGAACCTATGACATTCCAGGAGAATCGCCAACAATAACACCTTCTACACCGGGTTATAACAGTAGTACAGCCCTGGAAATGACTATTAAGAATTCTCTTGGCTACAATTGGTGCAGTGATATGGTAACAGGTTTTCAATACAATAAAAGGTCTATGTCAATGGTTGGATACCTTAAATCCAATAACCCACAGCATGATACACTTGATATAGGATTATTCTTTTTTAATAATAAACAACCCATAGGTGGAGGTTATTACCAAACTGACACCAATGCGGCAGCTTTTTATAAATTTACTATGCCTATTCAGTTTATAGAAGATTTAGACCCTGATTCAGCTTTAATATATATAACATATTTAAGCGAAGCCCCTACTCTTGGTGATGCATTTATAATTGATGAGCTTAGCTTTCCTTCAGATGTTTTTGTGGAAAGCAAATCAAATTCTTCAGATTTTAAAGTTGGTAATTTTTATCCTATACCGGCGAATGATTATGTAATTATTCCTGTGAAAACTTCAACTCAAGTTGATTTGAAGATACAGGTATATGACCTTGCAGGTAAAGAAATTAAATTAATTAGAAAAGAACATATTGGCAAAGGCATCAATAATATTGAAATACCTGTTTCAGATTTACCAGGAGGTTTATACATTATGTCAATTGAAAATAATAATGGATTTAAAATCACAAAAAAGCTGATTATTGAGTAGAAACCGGAAGTTAGAAGCCTAAACTTCGCTCAGCATAACAATAGAATCCGGATGCTTCGACTACGCTCAGCATGACAATAGAATTCGGAAGCTTCGACTACGCTCAGCATGACAATGGAAGCTAGAAAATAATTTCTAAGTAATATGAAATCATATAAGATTTTGCTTATAATATTTTTTTCTTTTTTGATTACTATTGGTTGTCAAAGGAAAAATCCTTCAGAGCCTCAACCCGGGAAGCATACAGATACTGCAAAAACTCAACAAGCCTTAAATACTAAAAATATAAAAGATGAATCAAAATATGGCATAAAATCAGGAATCATCACTTTTGAGACAGATATTGCCGGTACTAAAGGTATGAAAAAGCTTTATTTTGATGATTATGGCAAACTTGAGAGAGAGGTTTTTTATGATGAGGAAATTCCAAGAGAGGGTTATGTAACAGCAGGGGGCTTTTTGTATAGAATTTTATATAAACAAAAAACAGCTTACCGCTTAGGACCAGCAAAAAGTGGAAGTGCATACAGATTCAGCTGGAATTCTGTACCCGACATAGAAAAAAAAGAAGGACATGCCATTAAAACAGAGAATGTAAAAATAGCCGGGAAAATCTGTGAATCATATAAATTGGATAATTCCGGAATCATCACAAAATTTGCCGGTTGGCAGGGTATTTGCCTATATGCTATGCAAATGAGCAAGGTAGGCAATGCAGAAGCAAAGGCAGTAAAGATTAAGGAAAATGTTCCCATACCTGAAGAAATGTTTGAAATACCCAGAGGGTTTAAGGTTAAGTAGGGAGTTCGGAGTTCAGAGTATAATAAAGCTTTCAGCAATCAGCATTCAAATATTACAAAAGATTCCTTAAGCAATATAGACTTCGAGAAGTTCAGCAATTCCATCGGGGATTAGGTTTAGGTTTGTTAAAACTGCGGGTATAAGAACAGCCTCTCCGGGATGAATTGATTCTGTACCTCCATCATATTCAATTATTACATTTCCTTTTTGACCGATAAAAATTACAAAAGAGTCGTAAATGTCAAAATCGCATTCCAGTTTTTTATCGATTTGCAGGATATTGGTAGTAAAATAAGGACAGGCAGCAAGGTTAACGCTGCGGTTTAGTTGCTTTCTGAACGGAGTTTTGTAATCCAGTTCAAGTTTAAAATCAAGAGCATCAAGAGCTTGTTCAGTATGAAGCACCCTGAAATGACCTTTGGAATCAACCCTTTCCCAGTCAAATATTCGGTATGTAACGTCAGAGGTTTGTTGAATCTCGGTAAGCAGAATACCCGGACCCGTAGCATGCACTCTGCCAGAAGGAATAAAAATTACATCATCAGCCCTCACCGGAATATGATTAATAATTTCCTTAATTCTACCTTTATTAAAATATTGTTTATAGGTTTCTTTAGTAAGTTCACGGTTAAAACCGCAAACTATTCCGGCATCCTTTTCAGCATAGTTAATGTACCACATTTCTGTTTTACCATTTTCAATATTGTGTTTTTTAGCTATTTCATCATCCGGATGTACCTGAACAGAGAGCCACTCATTTGTATCAATAAGCTTAATCAGAACAGGAAATTTGTTTTTAAACATGAGATATACCTTCTCTCCAACAAGTTCAGTCATATATACTTCAATAAGCTCATTAAGTTCATTTCCTGCAAGAAAACCATTAGATACAACAGAAGGGCTTTCGTCAACGCCAGATACAAGCCAGGCTTCACCACAGTTTTTCAGGGGTGTATAATCAAGGTTGAAAACACTTTTAATCCTGTTACCACCCCAAATCTTTTCCTTAAAAACAGGTTTAAACTTAAAGGGATAAAGTTCGTTCATAGGATTTACGAATTAAAATTTACGAATTACGATTTAGCAAAGTAAACAAAATATTATTTATTTTTAATGAATAAATATTCATAAATAATTATTCATTATTTTTGCATTCGAATGAAGAATAAAAAGAAAAAAGTAAAGGCAAACGGATATTCAATTTACATAGGTGATGGAGTTCATAAGGAGCTTTCAGCCTACCTTAAATTCAGCAAGTATGGTAATTGCAAGGCCTTTATACTAGTTGATGAAAATACAAAGCAATACTGTTTGCCTATTTTGCAGGAAAGAATAAAAATGCTGCAGGGTGCAGAAATATTAGAAATAAAAAGCAAAGAGGAAAATAAAACTCTCAAAACAGCCACTTATCTATGGACAGAGCTGATTCAACGCGGAGCATACCGCGATTCTTATATTATAAATCTTGGAGGAGGAATAATATGCGATATTGGAGGTTTTTCAGCTTCTATATTTAAAAGAGGCATCCCATTCATAAATGTACCTACTACACTTCTTGCCCAGGTTGATGCATCAATAGGCGGAAAAACTGCTGTTGATTTTTATGACCTAAAGAATCAGATAGGTTTGTTCAGCAACCCAGAAGCAGTGTTCGTTGACCCTACCTATTTATCAACACTACCCCATAGGCAATTACTTTCAGGTTTCGGAGAGGTAATAAAGCATGCACTTATTCGTGATGAAAAATACTGGAATATGATCACAAAACAAACGTTGGAAAATGTTTCAGACTGGTACGATATAATACATAGTTCAATAGTTTTAAAGAACAAGATAATAAAATCTGATCCGACTGACACTAAGGTCAGGAAGAAATTAAACTTTGGACATACAATAGGTCATGCAATAGAGAGCTTGTCATTGCAGCGAGATGCTGACCCTTTGCTTCATGGAGAAGCAGTTGCAATAGGGATAATATGCGAAAGTTATTTGTCATTTCTTAAATCCGGGCTGCAAAAAGTTCAGCTTGATGAGATAACAGGTTACACCAATTCTGTATATCCATTTTATAAGATAAAGGAAGAGGATTATGAAGAACTTGTATATCTAATGCTTGCAGATAAAAAGAATAAATCAAAGGGAATAAATTTTACTTTGTTGAAGAATATAGGTTCCAGCCTGATAAATAATTATTGCACACCTCCGGAGATAATACAAAGCCTTGATTATTACAGAAAGAGCCGTAATTCATAAGGCTTCAGCCGAAAGCCGGGGGATTAAATTATGAAGATATTGTCATTACTGAGATTTTCAAGCTTAACCGCAACTATCTTATTAATCATGTTTTTATCAAAGCGGGTCATTACTTTTATATAATTATCAGTAAATCCGTACATAAAGCCATTATCATTATCCGATTCAAAAAGAACATTTTTTGTTTTTCCTTTGTTTTGCTTATAAAACAAGATTTTTTTTTCATCTGACAGTTGCTGTAGTTTTTTGCTTCTTTGTCTGCGAATGCTGACAGGGACTTTATTATCCAAATTAAGGGCAAGAGTATTCTCTCTTTCAGAATATGTAAAAACATGAACGTAATTAATATCAGTGTTATTTACAAAGTTTAATGTATCTTCAAAATCCTTATCCGATTCCCCCGGAAAACCAACTATAATATCAGCTGCAATAAGGCAATCAGGAATTTTGGATTTAATAGTTTTAACTTTTTTATAAAATAACTCTGTATTATATCTTCTGTGCATTAGTTTCAGCACTTTGTCAGAACCAGATTGCAGAGGGATATGAAAATGTGGTAAGATTTTTTTTGATTTCGCAACAAACCCAATAATATCTTCATTAAGCAAATCGGGTTCAATAGAAGATATTCTATATCTTTCTATACCTTCTATTTTGTCAAGCTCTTTAATAAGCTGAAGAAAACTTTCATTATTTTTACTTCCGAAATCACCAATGTTTACACCTGTAAGCACTATTTCTATAGTGCCCTTAGCAGCAAGCTCTTCTGCACATTCAATAACACTTTCAATAGAGCCACTTCTGCTTCTACCTCTTGCAGCTGGAATTATACAATAAGAGCAGAAATAGTCGCAACCATCCTGTATCTTTAGAAAAGAACGTGTACGGTCGCCAACTGACCATGAGGGTTTAAATTGAGGACTAAGCGAGGACTCTTCGTTCAACAAAGGAGTATTGATATTATCAGTTTCTTCAAGATAGTTAAGGAGGTCGTATTTTTCATTATTACCTAAAATCAGCTTTACACCTTCAATAGAGGTAAGTTTTTGAGGTTTGAGTTGGGGAAGACATCCAATAACAGCAATTTTAGCCTTCGGGTTTCTTTTATGAGCCTGTCTTATTGCAGATAAACATTTCTTTTCGGCTGTTGCAGTAACAAGACAGGTGTTTATTACGTAAATATCTGCTATATCATTAAAATTAACTATAGAATAATTTTTGTTATTAAATGTTCGTGATACTGTTGAAGTTTCAGCAAAGTTTAGTTTACATCCTAGTGTATGAAATGCTATCCTGTTATTTCTCATTGTGCAAAAATAGTTTTTAGACACGATATAGTTTAAAAATATGTCAAGTATTATGGAAGAAAAAAATAATTATTGTAGTTATATTTAAAAACTGTAATTTTGCCTACTTAATTTTAAACAAAACTAAAATGTTTAAGAAGTCAATAAAGATTCTAACCTATTTGTTATTATTTAGTTTTATAATTAGCATCACATCATGCGCAATCACCAAACGTAAGTATGAAAAATGTGATGCATACAGTTATAAGAATAACATAAGAACAGATATTTAACAAATAACAAATCTAAATTAATATTTATGAAAAGACTTTATGTTATAATTTCCATAATGTGTATGATAGTATTATTATCAACTTGTAAAAAGGAAACAGATAATACCATTATTAACAAAAATCCTTCATCAACTATACCAGTTTTAACCACTTTAGATTTAGTATCCGTTACTCTAAATTCAGCAAAGGGGGGAGGCCAAATTACTTCAGATGGCGGATTAAAAATTACAGCTCGCGGTGTTTTTTACAGCATGAATACAGATCCTACCATTGATGGAAATAAAACCATAAATGGCATTGGTACAGGCAATTTTACAAGTGAAATTACCGGTTTGTTACCGCATACTCTTTATTACATTAGGGCTTATGCAACAAATAGCTCCGGAACCGGTTATGGCGATATTAAATCATTTACAACTGATGTAATAAATACTTCGAGCTCAACTTCAGTTACTATCACAACAGCTAAGAGCGGAGGGACAATTTCATCTTCAATTGGTTTCAAACCAACATCCCGTGGAGTATGCTGGAGTATAACAGATAATCCTACTATTAATAATGACAGTAAAACTACAAATGGTTCCGGCACAGGGAGTTTTACAAGTATAATTACGAAATTAGCAGCAAACACTGAATATCACGTAAGAGCATATGCAACTAACGGCACTTCTACTGAATATGGAAATCAAATGACGTTTAAAACAAAGCAATATGGTCCAGCGGTTAATGACGTAGATGGTAATACATATCTTACAGACACTATTGGCAAGCAGATATGGATGGTAGAAAACCTGAGAGTTACCCGATTTAATAATGGTGATGCCATATCTAAGGTTACTGACAATTCAGAGTGGCGTAATATTACAACAGCTGCTTACTGTAGCTATAATAACGATGCAAATAACGCCATTATTTATGGTAATCTATATAATTTGTATTCTGCAAATGATAGCCGGGGGATTTGTCCTACAAACTGGCATGTGCCACATGATGCAGATTGGAATGCACTTAAAACGTATCTTGGCGGTAAGGATATTGCAGGAGGTAAATTAAAAGAAGCTGGCACAACCCATTGGAATGACCCTAATACAGGAGCAACCAATGAAAGTGACTTTACAGCACTTCCAGGAGGTTATCGTCTTGACATTGACGGTACATTTAACTATGTTGGTGCTAAAAGTTTTTGGTGGTCTGCTACACCTATTAAAACTATTTCAAAAGCCGGAGGATTTTCCCTAGATTATAGCATCGCTGGAGACAATGGTATAAAGTATTATGAACCAGGAATTGGTTTTTCAATTCGTTGTATCAAAGATATAAAGCGTTATATATCCACAAAATAGTCTGATTGATTCTGAAAAGGGAATCATCAACATGTGTAAAGAAATAGTTTAACCCCTAGAACTTACTTTACATAAACATTGCATTTATCTAATATTCCGAAAAGGGTTTCTTTCAAACGTTATTTATAACGTAAATAAAATTGTTCCACGATGTTTTTATTTAAGCAGAAATGAATGTAATATCGATATAGTATTTGTAATAGTCCAATTCTGATAAATCGGAATAAGTGCCTTGTACAATATCATTTACTCTATCGGTATTTCGCCATTCCGATAAATCGTGAGAACTATTTTGTTAAAAGTAATGTTATTATATAAGAGTAGGAATCGCTTAACATAAAAGAAGAGTCAAAAATTTAATAGATATTGTTTCCCTAAGAAAAAAGGCTGCTAATTAATTAGCAGCCTTTTTTCTTTAATAAAATTAGCCTTACTATTTATTTTCCAATAATTATTTTTCGAATAGATTGATTCTTACCGTTTTCAACTTTTAGGTAATAAATTCCATTCTGAAGTTTATTTACAATTATTTCTTTAGTAATCAATTTGTTATTGGTGTAAACTCTTTCTGAATACAAATTTTGTCCCAGTAAATTTGTAAGAGTTAAGTTAATATAATCCAAATGTTCAGTTTTATCGGGGTTATATTTTACAAAAAAGCTATTTTTACATGGTATAGGAAATACATCAAGGATAGAATTATCTGATAAATGATTATTAATTCCAGAAATAATACGAAATGTATTCCATTGAGTAGTGTCTACAGCAGATATTGCCCTAATTCTCCAATAATAGTTAACCTGGGGCTTTAATCCTGATATTGTAGTACCCGTAGCTGTTGCTATTGGTTTGCTTATAACAGGTGAAGGAAATGCTGTATCAATATCATATTGAAATTCATAATTTTTTATTCCTGTAATAAGTTGCCAATAGAAAGACACGCTTGGAAATTTATATAAAGGTGATTTGGACGGGGTAACTTCATCAATTGTAGAAAAGGTTCTTATATCGCTCCACTCAGATTTATCACCAGTACCTCCTTGTGACTGCACCCTCCAGTAATACTTAGTGCCGAATTTTAACGTATCGGATTTAACTAAGTTATATGTAGAACTTCTACTGATTTTATTTCTGGAATTAAACAATTTGCTATTATCAATTTCATAATTATATACATCATTTCCAATAATATTATCCCATTGTAGTTCAACGATCGGCATTTGATTTATAGCACCATCCAGAGGTAAAACCGCATTAAATTTATTTATTGTAGTGAATTTAACAGGTTGAGACCAATCTGAAGTATCAATACTATTTCTTCCTCTTACTTCAATAAAGTATATTTTTCCGAACAATAAATTATTAATAATAAAATTAGTTAATCCATAAGTTGAACCTTTTATAGTGTCTTTAGTCTTAAATGATAAATCACTATCAATCCTGTAATCATAATCAGTAGCTCCAGAAAGTGATGTAAACTGGAGTGTCAGTCTTGGCATTTGATCAATTGAGTTATTTACAGGTGATATTATCCTGACTGTCTTTATTGTTGTAAAATTTCTCACAGGAGACCATTCAGAAGTATTTAATGTACCCAGTGCTCTTACTCTCCAATAATACTTTGTATCATATTTTAATGAATTACAAATATTAAAGCTGTCTGTTACTATAACATCAATTAATGAAGGATTAAATGTATCTGTTTTAGCAAGCTGGATTTGATAACCTGTTATACCTGTTATTTTGTTCCAGTTCACTTTCATATCAATTATTGGTTGGCTTACAGCATTATCAGCAGGACTTATTTGGTTAGGATTGTTTAAAACAATAAAGGAAAATACTTCAGACCAATCAGAAGATAAAGTTGCATTCTTTGCTTTTACCCTCCAAAAATACTTTACGCCAAATTTAAGATTTGATGCATTTTTTTGGTTAACAGTTATAGATGAGTCAATATCAGGATTTGGGAATAAGCTGTCAGTATCAATTTGTACTATATATTTTGCAGAACCTGAAATCTGCTCCCATAATAATAAAGAATTAGGCATTTGATTTATAGCACCATAAACAGGATAATATAATTCAGGAGTATCCGGCATATTGCCGATAGTAGAAAAAGAAAATGTATCTGACCAGGCAGAAGAATCTTTTGTTGTTTTTGACTTAACTCTCCAATAATATAATTTTTTATATAATAAGGTAGAAGCAGAAATTTTATAATTACCTCTGTTAGCGGTTGTATTAATTAATGGTTTTGCCGGAAAATCTGAATTTTCATCCACCTGAATTCTATAAGAAGTTGCTCCGGTTATTTCTTTCCATGACAAAGTGGGAGTAAGTGGCTGATTAAAAGCATTATCAGAAGGTTTCAATAAAACTGGTGATGCAATATGTCCGTCATTTGTTGAAAAGGAGAAAACAGACCATTTGGAAGTATCCGCATAAATTGCTCTTACCCGCCAATAATAGGTTGTTGATTTTAGTAAATTTGTAAATGTTGCATTAATTGTTGTTCCTTTAAAAGATTTAAAAGTAGTGTGATTAGGATTAAATGTAATTGAAGTGTCTAGTTCACATTCATACTTACCGGCTAAAGCTGCCCACTTTAACACTAAATTAGTTGTAGTTTGATTTTTGGCTCCGTCTATAGGTTCAAGTAGAGTTGGATATTCAGTTACAGTAAAAGACCTTGTTACAGACCATGAAGAAATATTATTTGCTCCCAGTCCTTTTACCCTCCAATAATAGGTTTTCCCAAATTTTAAACTGCCAAACAGGTATTTAGTTGAAGTGATGTCTTTTTTAATTATTGCCTTATTAAATGAAGGAGAACTGTCAACCTGAATCATATATGTATAGGCATCCTGAAGTGGATTCCAGGATAAATATGGGCTGGGAGATTGATTAATAGCTGAATCTAATGGGCTTATTAATTGAGGTGCATCTGTTAAATTAAAAATGGTAGAGAATTTCCAAATATTAGACCAGGCTGATTTAGAAACTAAATTTCCTGCTTTTACTCTCCAGTAATATATAGTACCAACTGACAGGTTATTTAAATTAACAAATACAGCAGGAGGAACATCTGGCTTGGGCGGTTTATGGGTTATTGAATTTGAATCCTGAATCAAAAGAGGTGTGTTAAAATAAGGTGTAACATCAACTTCATAATAATAATTATAAGCTCCGTTGATTTTTGTCCATCTTATAGTAACAGGTATTTTTTGTTGTGGGGTTAATGTATCAGCAGGTAAGGTTTGAAAAACAGTATTTATTACTGTGAATTTAGAATATTTTGACCAAGCAGAAGTATCCTTTGGTAGTTGTGTATTTATATTAACTCCTATAGATCTAACTCTCCAGAAATATGTTTTGCCAAAAATAAGGTTTTTTGCAGTATAAATTATCTCTCCTTTTATTTCATGGTAACTATTATTACTATTAAGTGTATCAATAACAAGCTGAACATTGTAAAAATAGGCACCTGCAACAGGTCTCCATTTTAAAGGAAATTCCGGAGGGACATTTGTTGAGTCATTTGAAGGATTTATCAATGTTGGCGCATATACACCTTTCTGTGCTGAAATTGTTATAGTTAGCAAAACAAATACTATTGTGATAAAAATATTTCTCATATTTTAGTGATTTAGTAATTTAGTAAATAAGACTTATGTTGTTTAATTATTTTGTAACAATGATTTTTCCTGAAGATGACTGTTCACCTGCTTTCAGATTGATTATATAAGTACCGACAGGTAAATCTCCAATATTTAAAGACAATTTGTTATAACCAGCAGCTTGCGATGGTTGCTCAATATATCTGACTAATATTCCTGAAAGGTTATAAATTCTAATTGTTACTTCTGAACGGTTCGTCAGACTATATGAAATATTTACAATATCTTTTACAGGATTTGGATAAACATTTAAAATTGTTTTTAATGAAATAGCTTTAGGTAATTCACTAATTCCTACATTAACTTTATATTTATCAGTTGAAAAGAAACCTCTTCCATGAGTAGCTGCATAAATAATCCCGTAATTAGTTACATTTTTGTTAACTAAATTATTGGCGATGTAAGTATATGGTTTAAGAGGATTTCCTGAAGGTGCATAATCTCCGTCATATTTAAATAGATGCTGTCTTAACATAGTTACCGGAACATTTTCACCCATATTATCCTGCATCCAAACAGGGTTTTCTGCGCTAATATTATCTGTTCTGTAAATGCCATACTCAGTTCCTATATATACTAAATTAGCATCATTCATTTCTATTAATGATGAATAAACAGGGATAAGCGGGAAATTACCCTGCTTTGGCTGAAAAGATGGAGAATCATTTAATGCATCTTTAGATTCATAAATATATACTTGATTTCCGTAATTTCCTAAAGTGACAATAATATGTGCCGAATTTTGAGGGTCAACAGCTATGGAAGTAATTATCCTGCCGTCAAAGGTATGTATCAGATCTGTAACAATTACACATGATTTACTTCTTACATCTGCCCTTAATGAATCATATCCAAATCTAATATTAGAAATCCTGTAGATATTCCCTGATGTAGTTCCTACATAAAGACAATTACCATCCTTTGATAATGCAATTGTTCTAGTTGACCCATTAATAATTTTGGCTATTTTAAACCATTTAGGAGGACCTGAAAAGTCTAGAGCTCCTTTTGTCATCCATATCATTTTATTAAAACCTACAAAATATCTTGTTTGAATTTTGTCTTTTATTTGAACTGTATCCGTTTTCTTTAAATTTCTTTTTAGCTTATAATCAAAAGGAAATGAATTATTCTTACTAGGAACAGTTATTATCTGGTCTTTTACATAGGATTGAGTTGAATCTGTTTTAAAAGTTATATAATCTTGTGAATATATATCATTAAAAGTTTCCCACAATATTAACGGAGTTATAAAAGGAGCAGGGAAATTAGTTCCTAAAGGTCCCTCGCCAAGCATTCCCCAAGCTTTACAATCTTTTGCTCCTTCAGCACAATACCGCCCGCTAAACCAGTCTCCAGGTCCCTGCCATGAAAATTCAGAGGTTTTTTTTGGATTACGTGCGTTTGAACCACTTTGTGATGTTACAAAAACTGCATCAGGATTAATTAAAGAAAATGCTGACCATCCTCCGTCACCTCCCCATAATATTTGTGCAGCTTCTTTTGTATTACCTTTTCCGTTAATATAAGGAGTGCTGTTGTCCTGTGTACCTCCCATTAACTCTCCTGTTCCTGAGCTTGCAACTGCATAAAACTGTGTAACATTATAATTTTTATTTATCATCTGGTAGGTTTCACCTTTATCCATAGTTCTGTACATTCCTCCATCTGTTCCTATATAATATATTTTCGGATTTGCAGGATGAAAAACTATTCTATGCATATCCACATGGATAGGATAACCACGCATGTCGCTTTTCATAATCCATGTTTTACCAAGTTTCCACTCCCATAAAGTTACTCCTGCTACTAATATTCTGTCAGGGTCATCAGGAAAAACAGCTATCTCATTATTATACCTTCCTTGACCGTAAGCTGATACAAAAATCTCAAAATTAGATGACCCACCCGGACCTATAACACTCCATGTTTTTCCTTTATCTGTAGACCGATAAACCCCTAATAATTCCTGGCTTGCATTTGCCACTAATGCATAAATATAATTTGAGTTAGAAGGAGCTACTGCTAATCTGATTCTTGATATGTATGTAATTTTACCATCTGAGCTAACAGGTACTGGCAAACCGGTTGTCCCTCCTGTTGTCATTATTTCAAATGTTCCTAAGTCACCAAATTGTTTTGATATATAACATTTGTTATCTATCACAGCTACTACAGTCCCATCTGTACCTATTTCAACATCTGTTGCGGTACCTGATTTTAAAGTAATCCAGCTTGACCCGTTATTTGTAGACATCTGCAAGCCTGTTTTATCCGCAGCCACAAAAACCCATCCATTAACAGGATTAACAGCTATCCTGTCAATAAAAGCCCAATTTGCAGATTTTTGAGCAATTGTTCCCGGAATAGTGCTAGTTAATAATTCAAAATATTCTCCATCAGTACTTTTATAAATTCCATTTCCTATAAATCCGGTATCTCCGGTACCATCTAAAATATTTACAAATACTTCACCAGTCCCGGCGTATATCGTTCCGTCAGGTCCCTGTGCTAAAGTGCTGATGTTTATATTAACAAATGATGATTCAGGAGTTGCTCCTTTTAATTGAATTTTTTTCCAGGATGTTCCGCCAGTCGTTGATTTCCATAAACCTCCACTAACTCCACCTGCATAAATAATATTTGGATTTCTGTTGTCAATTACAATTGCCCGCGTTCTCCCGCCTACATTATCCGGTCCTTCAAATTTCCAGTAAGTGTTATCCTTGACTATTGGCAACTGTATAACTCCATCTATTCCTCTGTGTATATCCTGGATGTTTATAGTTCCGGTTAACTGGTTATTTCTCATAGCTGCCCAATACCTCATTGCCCCTCCAATTCCTTTCTTTCCAGGCTCAGCGGAGGTTGTCCCTACGTCATTTTCGCTCTTTTTTAAATCGTACATTGAATTTTGCAAACCGAAAATACAAGCACTTATTACAATTAATAAACAAACCAGACTTGTTAAAATTATTTTAATATTTTTCATAACTAATTAAAAATAAATACTCTAAATTGAATTTAATTAAATTTATCTGACTACAAATTTAATAACATTTTGATTGCAAACCTAAATTATTTTTTAATCAGATAATCTTAAAATCATGGAATCTTTGAATTTTTTGTAGTTTTGTCCTTTGATTTTAATCTAAAATTGTAAACCGTACGTCGTAATTAATAATGATGGAAGAGGATGACATAGGGATAGGAGGAGAGGTGCAAAAGAGCATATCTCTGACCGGTATGTATAAAGACTGGTTTCTTGACTATGCTTCTTATGTTATACTTGAGCGTGCAGTACCTGATTTAAAGGATGGGCTTAAACCTGTTCAGAGACGCATTCTTCATTCAATGAAGGAGCTTGATGACGGGAGGTACAATAAAGTTGCTAATATCATTGGCCATACTATGAAGTACCATCCTCATGGTGATGCTTCAATAGGAGATGCTCTTGTTCAGCTTGGTCAGAAAGACCTCCTGATAGATTGCCAGGGAAATTGGGGAAATATATATACCGGCGACAGTGCCGCTGCATCAAGATATATAGAGGCAAGGTTATCTAAATTTGCGAATGATGTTGTTTTTAATCCAAAGACTACAAAATGGCAATTGTCATATGACGGCAGGAATAAAGAACCTATTACACTTCCAGTCAAATTTCCACTTTTGCTGGCTCAGGGAGTAGAGGGTATAGCTGTAGGTCTTGCTTCCAAAATTCTTCCACATAATTTCAACGAGCTTATTGATGCTTCTATCAACTGTCTTAAAGGTGTAGAAACAGAAATTTATCCTGATTTCATTACCGGAGGCATGATAGATGTTGCAAGATATAATGATGGACTCAGAGGCGGGAAAATAAGAATCAGGGCAAAAATTTCCCAGTTTGATAAAAAGACATTAGTCATAAATGATTTACCTTTTGGCACTACAACAACGCAACTTATAGATTCAGTTTTAACAGCCAATGAAAAAGGGAAAATCAAAATACGAAAGATTGAAGATAATACTTCAGAAAACGTAGAAATATTAATCCACCTTATCCCAGGAGTTTCACCTGACCTCACAATAGATGCTCTTTATGCTTTCACTGACTGCGAAATTTCTATTTCTCCCAACTCATGCGTTATTGATAATAATAAGCCAGTGTTTCTCGGAGTAAAGGAATTGCTTAAGATTTCTACCAATAACACAATTGACCTGTTGCAGAAAGAACTTGAGATAAGAAAGGCTGAGCTTGAAGAAGCCTGGCATTTCGCTTCGCTTGAAAAGATATTTATTGAAAAAAGAATATACCGCAAGATTGAGGAATCCGAAACATGGGAAAACGTTATTGAAACTATAGATAAAGGTTTGAAACCTTATAAAAAGCTATTCAAACGTGAAATCACAAGGGATGATATTATAAGGCTAACTGAAATTAAGATTAAACGTATTTCAAAATTCGACTCTTTTAAAGCTGATGATATTATTAAAGACATTGAAATAAATATTGACGAAGCTGTTAATAACCTTGAACACCTTGTTGATTATGCAATTTATTATTACAAACAGATAAAGAAAAAATACGGACAGGGAAGAGAAAGGAAAACAGAAATAAGGAATTTTGATACTATAGAAGCTACATTGGTGGCTCATGCAAATGAAAAATTATACTTTAATCTTGAGGAAGGTTTTGCAGGAACAGGTCTGAAGAAAGACCAGTATATTTGCGATTGTTCCGATATAGATGACATAATTGCATTCAGGAGTGATGGCACTTTCATTGTTACTAAAGTTGCAGATAAAGTATTTGTAGGAAAGGATATAGTTCACATATCTGTTTTCAAGCGTAATGACAACCGGACTATATACAACATGATATATCAGGATGGTTTGCGGGGCAATGCAATGGTTAAGAGATTCGCAGTTGACAGCGTTATAAGAGATAAGGAATATGTCCTGACAAAAGGCACGAATGATTCCAAAATACTCTATTTCACTGCTAATCCAAATGGTGAAGCAGAATTGATTACTGTCTTTCTTGTTCCCAAACCCAAGCTAAGGAAGCTGCTCTTTGACTTTGATTTCAGCTCTATTGTGGTGAAAGGCAGGAACTCAATTGGTAATATCCTTACAAAATACAGAGTAAGAAAAATTGCTTTAAAAGGTGAGGGTGTTTCAACTCTAAGCGCAAGGAAAATTTGGTTCGATGACACTGTGATTCGTTTGAATGCAGAGGAAAGAGGCAAGTACCTCGGAGAGTTTTCCGGTGATGAGAAGATTATTTCAATCATGCAATCCGGCAATTACAGGCTAACAGGCTTTGACCTTACTACCCACTTTGACGAAGACCTGATTTTTATAGCGAAGAGCGAAGAGCGAAGAGCGAAGACTGAAGAGCTTCCAAATGGAGACAATCAACAGACAACTATCAACGATCAACAAATTTATACTGCTGTCTATGTTGATGGTGAGACAGGGCAATATTATTTGAAGCGTTTTAATATTGAGCCTTCAGATAAAAAGATTTGCTTCATAAGCGAACATCCGGAATCTAAGCTTGTTTTGATTACTAAAAATCCAGATCCAAAAATCAAAATAGAATTTAAGAAAATTAAAAATATACAAAGACCTGATGAGATTGTAATATGTGCAGATTTTATCAGTGTTAAAGGCTATAAAGCTAAAGGAAAACGCCTCACAACTCATGAAGTTGCAAAAATCACCCTGATAGAAGATGCATTAGTAGATAGCGAAAAGCGAGAAGCAAAGAGCGATGAGAAGGAGTTAAAGATTGAGGAGAAAAATACTGTTGAAGAAAAGATACCTTATAAAGAAAAAGCTATTCCGGGAAAACCAAAGAAGAATAAGGATTTAGTATCTACAGATAAACCAAAAGTCAAAACTCAAAAATTAGTTGAAGAAATTCCTGAAGAAAAGATTAAGCCTGCAAAAACAAAACAATCTCAGACAAATCCTGCTGAAGAAAAATCAGTTAAATCTAAAAAACCAGAACAAAAGCCTGACAAAAAAAAGAAGCCAGATAATGATAGCGATATCCAGATGAAACTGTTCTGATGTTAAGACATGATATATTAAAAAAAAATGTCATGTCTTTATGGTCATTAATTCTTAATAAACTTCTTATTATAAACCTTATTCCCTTCAGTAATAGTAATAAAATACATTCCGCTGCTTAAGTCACTTAATGATATTTTATTCAGTGTTGAATTCAGCCTGCCTTCAGTGATCAGCTTACCCATTACATTAAATATCCTGTAATGCCTTTCTAAATGATTATCGGATAATTCTATATATAGCTTGTCTTTAGCTGGATTTGGGAA
>CAZMDE010000005.1:0-27350 GCA_964564355.1 uncultured Bacteroidales bacterium
TTGGTGGTTATCTTAATTATTGTTACCAGAAAACACATTTTAAAGACACAAAAAATCAAATAACAAATTCCCCTCAACAGCTCATAAGCGCCGGTTTGGTTTTGCCGGCTTTAAAATACTTATATATAACCCCGGAGATTATTTATGAAGGTCCCCGAAGAACTTTGTCCAATACTAATACTTCTTCGTTTTTGCTTACTAATTTACATCTTTCGACCAAACCGTTATTTAATCAATTGAAAATACAATTTGAAATTAATAATCTTTTTAATGCATCCTATAGTTACCCTAGCAATGGATTTGAAGAGCAGAGAATGGAAAGCATACCTCAGGATAGAAGAAATTATATGATTAAGGTTAAATACGAATTTTAAAACTATAGAAGATTAATAAAGTTTTAAGTATTAAGTGTTAAGATATGAGATTTGAGATGAAAAAAACAGAAACCTTATTTTATACAAATAACCTTAGTATAAAATGGAAGTATCCCACAATTTTCAACCTTATTATTATTACGGTTAAATAAGGTAATAAGGTTAAATGGTGTTGATGATGATGTTTTTATACTAAGGTTACTAAGGTTAGAAGGTTAATAAAGTTTTAAGGTTAGAAATGAGAATTCATATGAGAATTAAAAATTTAAGGATGACATATCTTTTAATAATATTAATAGTATTAGCTATAATTCCTGTTGTGGTAGTGTATAATTATTTCAGGAATGAGGAGAAAACAATAAGAAAAAACAAGGAAAATGAACTGACAGCAATATCTATGCTGAAAGCAGATCAGTTGGAGCATTGGGTGAAAGACAGAAGAGGAGATGCAGGCTTATTCAAGGATTCGCCATTGTTTGGGGTAGCGATTATGGAGTTGATGAAAAATCCTAATGACAAGGCACAGAGAGAAAAGATGTTAAAAAGGATTTCGCTTACCAAGAAATATTATGATTACGAAAATATAATAGTAACAGATGCAAAAGGGAATATGATAATTTCGGCAGTGGCAATGCCTGCCAAACTTTCAAAAGCTACAATAAGTAAAATAAATGAAGCAGTAAGATTAAAAGATATATACCTGACGGATTTTTATTTTTGTGATTTATGCAATCATATACACCTGGATTTCATAGCCCCTTTAAAAGATAAGGAGGATAAAATAATTGCAACAGTCATAGTGAGGGTGAACCCTGATAATTATTTGTTTCCCATGATACAAAGCCTGCCTATTCCAAGCAAGACATTGGAAACCTTATTATGTCAGAAAGAAGGCGACAGTGTAATTTTATGCAATGATTTGAGATTCAGAAAAAATGCTGCTATGAACCTTAGTTTCTCAATTATGGATACAGACGTAATGTCAGTGAAGGCTGTAAAAGGGAAGACAGGAATTCATGAAGGCAAGGATTATAAGGGAGCAAAAGTAGTAGCAGACTTACGCCGGGTGGAAGGGACAAAATGGTTTTTGGTGACAAAGATTGAAAGGGAAGAACTATTCTCTGAATTAAATTACAGAAAATCTATAGCTATAATAATCTTGATTATTATAACAATTTTGATAGCTATAACTTTATACAGCTTCTACAATACTTACAACAAAAGGATTTATAAAAAGCTTTATCTGCAGGAGAAGGAAATAAATATGATGGAGAAGAAATTCGAAACAACACTTTATAGTATAGGAGATGCTGTTTTAATTACAGATAAAGCCGGCAGGATAAGTAACCTGAACCCTATAGCGGAAATACTGACTGGTTGGAAGGAAGATGAGGCAAAAGGTTTGTCTATTGAAAAAGTATTTAATATAATAAATGAAAACAACAGGGAGTCTTTAGAAAATCCTGTAAATCTTGTATTGAAGGAAGGAGGCGTTGTAAGTTTGGCAAGCAATACATTATTAATATCCAGAGACGGGAAGGAGACGCCAATATCAGACAGTGCAGCCCCGGTCAGGAACGATAATGGTGATACATCAGGAGTAGTGCTGGTATTCAGAGACCAGACTGAGGAAAGGAAGGCTTTAAAAACCCTGGCTGAAAGCCGGAGAAAATTTCAAAAACTCTTCACTTCTACCAATGACGGAATATGCCTGCATGAGCTGGTGTATGACGGAAGCGGTAACCATTGCGACTACAAGATACTCGATTTGAATGACAAATACATTGAAATGACCGGCATTATAAGAGATAAAGCTATAGGAGCATCAGCTATAGAATTATATGGAATTAATGAAGCGCCATACCTTGATATTTATTCCCGGGTAGCTATTAGCGGTAAACCTGTTATGTTTGAAACATATTTTGCTCCAATGAAAAAGCATTTCAATATATCTGTTTTTTCACCGGAAGAAAATCAGTTTGCAACAGCATTTCAGGATATTACTTCCCGAAAGCAATCTGAAGAGAATTTAAAGGAGAGTGAAGAGAAATTTAGCAAAATGGGCAATTCTGCACTGGATGCGGTTATTTTGATAAACGATAAAGGAAACATTGAATTCTGGAACCCTGCAGCAGAGAAAATGTTCGGTTACCTGAAAGCAGAAATATATGATAAAAATTTACATAGTTTGATTGCACCGGAGAAATACATAGAAGCCCATATAAAAGGTTGGGACAAGTTTTATAAAACAGGGTTGGGGTTTGCAATTGGCAAAGTTGTTGAATTGACAGGAAAAAGAAAAACAGGTGAAGAATTTCCAATAGAATTAGCTTTGTCAACAATTGAATTAAAAAATTCGTATTGGGCTTTAGGTTATATAAGAGATATTTCTGAACGAAAGCTGGCAGAGGATGAAATAAAACTAAAAAATGTCGAACTTCAAAAACTCAATACTGAAAAGGACAGGTTTTTTTCTATCATTGCTCACGATTTGCGGGGTCCTTTGAGTGGATTAATGATGGCAACAGAAATGATGGTAAAGGAGGAGGAAAATATTACTCCTGAACTAAAAAAACGCATGACTATAAATTTGAGTCAATCTACACGAAATATATTCAATTTGCTTGAAAACCTGCTCGAATGGTCGCAAATACAGCAAGGACTCTTGGGCTTCAACCCTAAAAAACTTGCATTAAATGAGATAATATCTGAATGTAAGAACTTAGTAGCTGAAGCAGCAGGAAATAAAGGTATAGAAATAACTGTTGATATTCCTAAGGATATGAAAGTTATTGCTGATACAAATATGCTTAAAACTATCTTCAGAAACTTAATAACAAATGCAATTAAGTTTACCCCGCAGGGAGGCAAGATAACCCTTTCTGCCGTAAATACTGAGAACAATATGCTTGCAATATCTGTGAGAGATACAGGAATAGGCATGAACAATAAAATGCTTGAAAATCTTTTTCGCATTGATACAAAAAGCAGCCGTCCCGGTACTTCAGGTGAACATGGTACAGGTTTAGGATTGCTTCTGTGTAAAGAATTTGTTGAAAAACATAATTGAAAAATGTGGGTTGAAAGTGAAGAAAAAAAAGGTAGTACATTTAGCTTTACGATACCGGGATAAAGGACAATGGATAATGGATAATTGACAATTTATTAAATTTGTATAATTAAAATCTTTGTTTTATGAATATTCTAAATATACCTGTTGATGTAAACCAGATTTTATTTTTCTTAAAACAACAATTGCCTTATTCTGAAAGAAAAAGAATAGCAAAACTTTTAACAAAAAAAGAATCTGAAATTTCTTTAAAGGAAAGTAAATTTACAGAAAAGAAAAAAATGTATTTTACTGTATTGTCTACAGATATCAAATACTTTAAATTTGATAATGATGAAGCAATTCAAAGATTAAAAGACTGACCTGCCCAAATCATAGCAAAGCTATTTCAAAGCGTGTTCCATTAGCTTTCCATTAGCTTTCCATTAGTGTTCATGACCATAGTAATGAGATAGTATTTAGACAGCAATTAGATAGTACTGAGACAGCACGTTTTATTAGGTATCAAATTGCAAGTCGAATTTAATGTTTTTTAAATCAATTTAATCCTGATTATCACACGCCCTGTTTACTTTTATTTCAGCAAAGTGGTCGTGTCTGTCATCAACCAGATGAATAAAATTATCGGCTTGTTCTTTCCCGTCAACAATAACATTAATTTCATGAATTTCTTCACTCTTCGCTCTTGCCTCTTCACTCATCACTTTTTGCAGAATACTGATGTGATAAACTGTTTCTCTATAGCGGTAGTGGAGCTTATAGGAATCCCAGTTTCCGGGAATGCAGGGATTTATATGGAGCTTGTCAATATCTAATTTTAGTCCTAATAAAGATTCGATTATAAGCCTGTACATCCATGCTGATGAACCTGTATACCAGGTCCAGCCTCCTCTGCCTGCATGAGGGGGGAATGCATAAACATCAGCAGCCACCACATAGGGCTCGACTTTATAGATTGCAATTTTTTCAGGTGTGTTACCATGATTAACAGGATTGAGCATTGTCATCAATTCCCAGGCACGCTTATAATTGCCTAAGGCAGCAAAAGCCATGACAGCCCAGACGGCAGCATGTGTATATTGTCCGCCATTCTCTCTCACTCCGGGTAAATAGCCTTTTATATATCCTGGATTCAAATCTGATTTGTCAAAGGGCGGGTCTAAGAGTTGTATTAATCCCGTATCTTCTTGTACAAGCCGCTTATTGAGTGATTCCATAGCTTTCTTTGAGAGATTAATATCCGCAGCGCCGGATAAAACTGACCAGCTTTGAGCAATAGCATCTATTTTACATTCTTCGTTTTTGGAAGAGCCTAAAGGTGTTCCATTGTCAAAAAAAGCTCGCAGGAACCACTCTCCATCCCAGGCATGTTTCTTTATATTAATGCGAAGCTGCTCTGCTTCTTTCTGACAGCGTTCGGCAAAAGAATTATCTTCATATATCTTTGAGATTTGGATAAACTGCTCCAGCACTTTATGAAAGAAGAAGGCAAGCCAGACACTTTCGCCTCTGCCATGAATTCCGACAAGATTCATTCCGTCATTCCAGTCGCAGGAACCCATAAGCGGCAGTCCATGTTCACCAAAGCTTAAACCTTTCTGAATAGCTTTTACACAATGTTCATATAAAGAAGCAGATTGATTTGACCTGACGGGGAGGTCAAAATAAGAATCTTCGTCAATGTTAAGCTGTCTTCCTTCAATAAAATGAATGGTTTCATCGAGAATACCCGTATCGCCTGTAGTTAAAACATAATGGCTGACAGCTAAAGGCAGCCATAGATAATCGTCAGAGCAACGGGTTCTAACTCCTTTTCCAGAACTGGGATGCCACCAGTGCTGTACATCTCCCTCCCTGAACTGGCGAGAGGCACAGTGAAGCAGGTGGTCGCGCACAATCGCAGGCTCTGCATAAATTAATGCCATAGAGTCCTGTAGCTGGTCGCGGAAGCCTATAGCACCTGAAGACTGGTAATATCCTGTTCGCGCCATGAAACGGGAGGATAAGGTCTGATACAAGAGCCATCCGTTAGTAAGCACATTCAACGAGGGGTCAGGAGTTTCTGCCTGTACAGCTCCAAGAGTGCGGTTCCAGTATTCCCATACTTTTTCAAGGGCTTTGCGGGCAGTTGAACTGCCTCTTGTGCGATTAACAAGGCTGCTTGTTTTCTCAGCATCAGTTTCAGCACCCATGCGGAAAATGATATCACGTTCCTGACCGCCGGCAAGGTCGAATCTTACCTGGATAGCTGAGCAGGAATCCAAAGCTGCACCGGTTTTTCCCGACAGGTGAGCTTTTGTCATTGCGACCGGGTTGCGTAATGTATTATTCCTGCCTATGAATTCTGTCCTGTCGCATGTAATAGAACGGATAGGGTCATCTGTGTCAAAGAAAGCTGTCAGGTTTCCTGAGTCAGTATTATAGCGGTTTTGAGCAAATATAGCCCCGCTGTTAGAGTCAATCTCAGTTATCAGATGCATGTTTGTCTTTGTTCGCAGGTCTCCAAGTACCCATTCAACATAACCTGTCGCAGATAAGCGGCGACCGCGTTCAGATAGATTTCGTACCTTTAATACAGTATATTTTACAGGTTCATCTATTGCTACATAAATCCATACTTCTGTTCTGATATCATCTTCAGTATGTTCGAAGACACTGTAACCGAAGCCATGACGACTGACATAAGGCTCATAACCCATGCAGGGGAGGGGAGTTGGTGACCAAAAGCTGCCGCTATCTTCATCGCGTATATATATTACTTCCCCGGTTGGCTCGCTTACAGGTTCATTAAACCAGGGGGTAAGACGCATTTCATGTGCATTTTCAAACCATGAATAAACTGAACCGCTTGCGGAAAGAATAGTGCCGAAACCTTTATTTGATAATACATTAACCCAGGGAGCAGGAGTTATGTTGCCCCGTTGAGTGTTAATTACATATTCTCTGCCGTCAGTTGTAAAACCTCCAAACCCATTAAAGAATATTAAATCACGTTCCGGAATTGGAAATTTACTTTTAATCTTTTGACTTAACCGCAAATCACGAATGGTTTTATTAGCTGCACGTTCATTAGTATTTACATTAAGTAAAGGAATAGGCACTGTAGTTTTGCTTTTTTGCTTGATTTGTTCTGCAAGTGTGCCTCTCTTATCTGATATAATTATACGTGCTACTGATTGTAGAAGTATATTGTCTTCATAAGGGATTTGCTCCCCGGTTCTTACAAAAATACCACCTTTTTTGTCTAACATATTCGCTTCAAGACTACCGGATATAATTCCTAAAATCTGGTCATGCAATAACTGACGGTATCCGGAATGGTCTTCGTTCAATATTACCAGATCTACCTTTAATCCTTTAAGACTCCAGTAAGAATGTGCCTGTATAAGCTGTTGAACGAGGCTTATATTTGCAGGATCTTCTATTTGCAGGAGAACTATGGGTAGATCGCCTGAAATGGAATAACTCCATAAACCCGGCTGTCCGCGCTGATTTTTTATAAGTACTGCCTGTTCGGCTCTGAGAGAGGAGTTAGCATATATGACAGAGCTTGCAAGACGGCCATACAATTGTGCATCAGCCTCAGTAGCGTTAATATGTCTTAGTGTCACCTGGCTGTGTGTCCAGGATAGCTCAATAACTCTATCAGCCAGACGCTGGTCTTTATATTTTTCTATCAGGTTTAAGCATTGTTCACGTGTTTCGCCAATGCCGGAAACAATATCTATTATTGCTGACCCTTCAGGTTCAAGAATTATCATACATTGGATGGCAACAATAGGGTCGAGGACAGAACCCTGGCTATTGGAAAGCAATGGTGAACTTAATAAAGCATTTGGTTCGGAAATAGTATTACCTCTGCCAATGAACTCCATACGGTCAGTTTCATATGAAAACTCGCTTGTATCAGCTCCATGAACAGACATAAGATGAAACATTAATGGTGTCTTTTCTTCATTTGAGCGGGGGCGCCTTTTGCATAGAATTGAATGCTTATCATCAAGTATTTCTGTCTGCACAAATAAGTTGTTGAAAGCCGGGTGCTCCTGGTCGGCATGAGGCGAGGACATAACTATCTCAGCATAGCTCGTAACAGCTATGGTTTTGAGCGAGCGTGTTCTGTTGGTAATGCGAACCCTGCGCAGCTCAATATCATCTTCCGGGGAAACGACTATCTCTGTATGTGTGTCAAAATTGACTCCGCGTCGTTTGAACTCTGCACGCCCCATTGAGAAAACAACTTCATAATTTTTAGGCTGCTTAAGAGTCGGGTGAAAAGTGTTAGACCAAAACTCACCTGAAACTACATCACGGATAAAACAGAAAGTTCCCCAGTTGTCGGAAGTGCTGTCCTCTCGCCAGCGGGTTAATGCGAGCTCGTTCCATTGACTGTAACCACCGCCTGAATTTGTAACCATGACATGGTATCTGCCGTTAGACAGCAATTGCAGTTCAGGATTAGGTGTGTCGGGTGATTTTATTATCCTCATGGGCATATCAGTTTCCACTAAAGTAGTTCTTGTTTCTGAAAGATGAGATGCCTGGGAGTAATATACTATGGATTTTGGAATTCTTTCCTGTAATAATAATATTGTGGCTTTCAGCTGCGGGTCTGATTCAAAACGCTTCTGCATCGGGCGTGACAATATAGCATGATTAAGTGAGAGCAGAACCATTCCCTGGTGGTGAGTCATGAAAGACTTGACGATAGCATTTGTCTGTCCCTTCGACAGGCGGGCAGGGGTAAAATCTATTGCCTCATAGAAGCCGTAATTACCTTCAAATCCCTCTTCTGATAAACGCTCCAGGTTCTCACATGCTGCTTCGGGAGCTACCATTAATGCTAGTGCTGATGCATAAGGCGCTATTACAAGGTCATCTGCCAAGCCGCGCTTAAAACCAAGACCGGGAACTCCAAATGCACGATATTGATAATTCAATTGAACATCTACAGAATAATAGCCTGATTCGGAAATTCCCCACGGCACTCCTCGCTGTCTTCCATATTCAATCTGTCTTTTCACTGCAGCCTTATTGCTCTGGTCAAGCAGAGTGTTTTCGTAGGTCGGCATTACCAGCAATGGCATAAGATATTCAAACATAGAGCCGCTCCACGATAGTAATGTGGGCTCTCCTCCGGTAGCTGTTAGCTGGCGACCTAAGGCAAACCAACTATCCTGCGGTATTTTGCCCTGTGAAATGGCAAGGAAGTTGCATAATCTAACCTCCGATGCAAGCAAATCATAGTTGCTTGAATCCTTACGGTGTTGGTCAACATTATATCCTATTGCAAATAAATTTCTTGGTTTGTCAAACAGAAAATCATAATCTATCAGTGTGAATTCGAATGTTTGCACAGCAAGTTTTTCTATATTGGCAATCCTGTCATTAGCTCTGTCAATTGCTGACTTTACATGGCTGTGCAGATCTTCAAGAAGTTCTTTTTCCTTAATGTTTTGTTCAGAAATAATACTGTTTCTGATTTCAGGAATAAGTTCTGCTTCTAAGCCTGATATATCATTTAATGTATGTATTTTATTTAAAATACTGAATTTTGTTATTTGTAATTCGTAATCTGGAGTTGACATCCATGGAGCAAGAAAATTCAGTTCATTTAATGCTTCTTCGCATTGCCGTGCCAGTGCATGTGCCCAGTGACTGTTTTGGGATTCAGTCCCGGTATCAATGCTGACATCGATATCAGCAGAGAATGAAGAAAGTTTTTCAAGAAAAAGTTTTAATTCTGACAGGGTAGGGGGTGCTGAATCAAAAGCAGAATCAAGTTTTTTCTCAAACAGGGCTATTTTAGATTCAATGATGCTTTTTATTTGTTTGTCAGTCTTTTTCTTCTTTTCATTTTTTTCTTCTTCAAGATAAGCATCTGTAAAAACTCCCAACGTATCCTTCAGCCCTTTATAAAATTGAGCAGAAAATATTTCCTGATTCGGTAAAGTAATTAATCCCTGGCGCAATGTCAGCAAATGCCCTGTGAGGTTGCCGCTGTCAACTGTGGAAACATATAAGGGATATAAGGGATTTAATGTTTGTGTGTCATACCAGTTGTAGAAATGCCCTTTGAAATGCTCCATAGTAAGCATTGCCTGATAAGTATTCCCTGTTCTTTCTAAAAGCTGACCGACAGTTATATAGCCAAAGTCGTAAGCAGATAAATTAGCAAGCAGCGAAAGTCCCATGTTTGTAGGCGATGTGCGGTGTGCTATAACATCTGACGGCTCTTCCTGGTAATTATCCGGTGGCAGCCAGTTGTCACCTTCATTAACAAATACCTCAAAAAATCCCCAGGTCTTTCTTGCAATTTTTCTTAAGAATATTTTTTGACCGGATGTAAGCCTTGCCCTTATTAGAACAAAAGGCTGGCTGAGAGTCCAGGCAATAAACGGAGAAATAAGCCAGATAATCAATATAGGTGCGTCCAGAATTAAAATATTTGGTCTTGTGAGCGCAGGATAAATGAAACATACTATAACAACAATCGGAGCAAAATACATTGCTCTGAAATAGGTGATAATTTTCCCGTGCCTGTTGCGGTTTTGGATATGTGAAGGATTCCATTCCAGAAGCAGCTTATGTGTGAACCACATCCTCCATATTGTTATTGCTATCGCCTTAAGGCTGAAATATGCTTCATAAGGCAGGCAGATAATTATGAATGCAGCCTGAATTATGCGTTTACTGGCAGACTTAAATGTAGTTAAAATATGCTGCCTGAAATGTATATCCTCAGGTTTCTGTAAAGCTTCAGAAATTATTGCAAGCATTGATGGAATCATAATTATCCCTAATACAGCCATAGTCCAGAACACTGCAGAAGGTAATACAGCCCAGCCGAGTATTAGCAGAAGAGTTAAAGCAACAGGGACAAGGCTGCGCCTGAGATTGTCAAATATTTTCCAGTAAGAAAGCGCGGAAATTGGATTTCTTTCCAGAACTTTGTTAATTCCCCGAACTTTCGGTAGCAGCCATCTCGCAATTTGCCAGTCTCCGCGAATCCATCTGAGCCGCCTGATTACATCCTGATTATATGTAGTGGGATACTCCTCGTATAGCTGAATGTCGCTTAAAAAGCCTGACCGCGCATAACACCCTTCCAGCAAATCATGACTCAGTATCTGGTTTTCAGGAAAGCGCTTGTTTATAGTCTTCTCAAAAGCCTCAACATCATAAATTCCTTTTCCTGTAAATGAGCCTTCTCCGAAAAGGTCCTGGTAAACATTTGATACAGCTCTTGTATAAGGGTCCAGTCCGGCTTCGCTTCCGTTTATACGGGCATATAATGAACGGTTTGTACTTGGCAGGCTGACTGATACAAGCGGCTGAAGAATTCCATATCCTTCGCAAACACGGTTTTTCTTTTCATTATATCTTGCGTGGTTAAGCGGGTGAGCCATAGTGCCGACTAATTGCCACGCAGAATCTCTTGGAAGCTGCGTATCTGTGTCTAATGTTATTACATATTTTATATTTGATAAAACAGTAGTGTCTCCTGCTATAAGAGAGAATTTCTCGCCTGAGCCGCTTAGCAAAAATGAATTCAGATCACTCAGCTTGCCTCTTTTCCTTTCATAACCCATCCATTTTTTTTCTTTTGGGTTCCATAACCTTGGGCGGTGAAAGAGGAAAAATGTATCACCCTTTGAGCCTGAATATTTTTTATTAAGGTCATCAATTCCCTGCCTGGCAAGCTGCAATATCTTTTCGTCCTGAGGTATTGTTTCAGTGGAAGCATCAAGGAAGTCAGTAAGAAGCCCAAAGTGCAGATGTTCCATGCGATTAGCCAGAAATCTGACTTCGAGTGCGCTGAGAATATCTTCGAGATCCTGCTCATCTGTTGGAATTGTCGGTACAACAACAAAAGTGCGGAATTCGGAAGGAATGCCCTGCGAAAAGTTCATCCGCGGAAGGCGGTTTGGAGGTATCAATATGGTAACCCACCAGTTCACCAAAGAAACAGATAGTTGACTGATTCCTATCAGTGTGGCTATGCCTGTTAACCAAAGCACCCATCCTTCAAGATTCTCATCAATTAATATCAGCATTGAGAGGCCTGTCAGGATTAAAGTCAGAAGAATAATTGTTCCTGCATAAAGCAACAGAGGAAATTTGTAACTTAATTTTCTGAGTAAATCAGGAATTGACAAATTTACTTTTGCCTCCCGTTCAAGCCTGGATAAGCCCTTCCCTATAAGGTAATATCCAACATGCGCTGTTCTGTCATTGTTGCCATTTTTGGCTGCGCTTTCTTTTGCAAGGTTTATAGCTTCCTCTGCTATCTGCATCTCAGACAGCTTGCTGTTTTTTGATATTTTTTCAACAACATGGCGGTAATTGTCGCGCGTATGAAAATCCATTCTGCCGTAAACTCCGTCAATATCCTTGCGTAAAGTCTGCTCAACAAAGCTCATGGTTTCCACAAATTCCCCCCAGTCCATTGCCCCAAGGAAACGAAGACTCGTAATGCTGTTGCTCATAGAAACCTGGTCTACAGCCTGTTTCTGGGTTTCTGATTGCACCAGCTGCTGGATTGTGAGCCCTGCATCAGCTAATCGTTGCTCCAGCCATGTCATTGGAAGTACAAGTGCCGGTCCGTGTCCCTGCAGCCTTCTTGTGAATTCTGCAACAAACGAGCTTACCAAAGTTAAGCCTGACCGAGCCATGTCAGCCAAAACTAATATCAGATTTTGCGGGTCTTTTTCTGCCATTTCAGACATACGGTCTGCCCATTCATTGGCAAGATTGGAGTTCTTTCTGTGATAAGCTATGCGTGCCGCTAAACGACGGAGATTCTCAATTAATGCAAAACGTAACATGATTGGAATTGCCCATAATTCTCCCAATTTAAGCGGACTCACATTCTGATATGCGGTAACAAAGCTGCTGAGACTTTCAGGGTCAACCCTGCCGTCGCCATAAGATATTGTATCTAATGCGATGTCATACACACGTGGTAAACCGGCAGATGGACCACTCTGCAAATGTGGTAGCTGCCGGCTGTAGCTCTTAGGTAAATGCTTCCTTGCAATTCTTATATGTTCCTCTATCAGGTAGAAATTATCAAGAAGCCATTCACCCGCAGGTTCAATATGAAGTTTTTCCTTTACTGTTTTTGTAAGTAGCCTGCGAACCGAATGGAGAATATCTTCATTTTCAGACAACCTGTTTAGTAAAAGGTTGGACGCAAGACCCGAACTTAATTGATGTGAGCTGGCGAGTGACTTACCATGCTGCTCCATCTGAATCATGCTGAATAATTCAGCACGCAACGGCTCCTCCTCTGTTGTATATCTTTGAGGAAAAATATCAAGTTTAAACTTTTTTGCAGCCTTATTTAATAACATGATTCTATTATAAGATTATAAGATTGCAGATTAATAATTTTAAAAGCTTTTAATCTGCAATATTGTATAATTTTTCAAAGTTAATAAAAAAATATACAATGAGAATAAAATTAATAAATTTTAAATATAATAAAATAGATAAAATCTACTATCCTTTGTGACCTTAGTGGTGAAATTTAAATATTGAATCATCACTCTTCAATCATTTTCTGTCGACTCTGGACTGTGGACTTTTTTTGGCTGTTAATTTTTTTTGTACTTTTGTTCAGTATCTTATATCATACATCATAAGTAATGTCAAAACAAATCAGGCTATCGGAATTGGCTGAATACATTCAGGAAACTATTGAGGATCGTTTTGAGGGCGAGACTTTCTGGATTACTTCTGAAATAACCGATGTTAAAAAATACCCCGATAAAAAATGGTGCTTTCTTAAATTCATTGAAAAAGAAGGCAGCTCGATTACTACTGAAATGAAAGGTGTATTCTGGGGTAGCACATATTATAATATTCAGAATTTCGAAAAACTGACAGGTCAGGCATTCGCTAATGGACTTGAAATAACCTGTAATGTTATTGTAAGGTTTCATAAAAGGTACGGACTTAGCCTTGAGGTGCTGGAGATTGATTACAGCTTTACTTTAGGGAAGCTTGAGCTTGAGAAAAAGCTAACGCTTGAAAGACTATTAAAAGAAAATCCTGATACAATACGATTAGTTGACGGGCAATATAAAACAGCTAATAATAAAACACCATTACCAATAATATTGCAAAGTATAGCTCTCATTACAGCTCCAAACTCTGATGGCCAGAGGGACTTCCTCCAGGAGCTTAAGAATAATCCTTATGGCTATGCTTTCAAAGTCAAAGAATATTTAACCCATATACAGGGAGATAATTCCAGTAATCTTATAATTGAGCAGTTAAAGATTATTGAAGCTGGAAAGAAGAATTTCGATATAGTTGTCATTGTGCGTGGCGGTGGTTCGCAAACTGATTTTAAGCCTTTTGACGATTATGCACTTTCTAAGTATGTCGCTTCTTTTCCTGTTCCTGTTCTGACAGGCATTGGACATGACAGGAATATAAGCATTGTCGACCTTATGGCTCGTCCTCATAAAACTCCTACAAAAGTTGCTGCTTTTATTATTGACAATAATTTTATTTTCGAAAATGAGATACTCCGGTTAAAAGAACGTTTATTTGACTCTGTGCAGAAGATACTTGATGACAAGAAAAGGAATTTAACTGATTTGAAAGAGTCCTTTCTTGAAAGCATTACTGCATATTTTGGTAACAGAAAAAAGGATTTGGAAAACATGAAAAGACTTATCAAAAATCTTAGCCCCGAAACTATCCTTGCAAAAGGTTTTGCTATGATAACTTTAAATGGCAAAATTATCGTTAATCCTAAAGATATAAATGAGAAATCTGAAATAAAAACAATCCTTAAAAATGAAATAATTCACAGTATAGTAACTCAAAAATCAAAATATGAAGAACAATCTTAAATACAGCGAAGCTTATGCTGAACTTGAAAAAATAGTTGCTCAGATAGAAGATGAAGAAATACAGCTTGACACACTTGCTGAAAAAGTCAAATATGCCAAAGAACTTATTGAGTTCTGCGAAAACAGGCTAAGACAGATTGATACAGAAGTTCAGCAGGCAATAAAAGACAAAACTGACAATTCTTAACTTGAAACATAAAACCAGAACCGAGCGTAGCGAGCTCATGAGCACATTTGAAATTAATTTTATATTGCGAATAAACTAGAAACCAATATTTATATTATGAATTCTACAGGTAAACTATTTACTCTGACAACTTTTGGCGAATCCCATGGCAAAGCTATCGGCGCTATCATTGACGGTTGTCCTCCGGGTATAAAAATAGATATTGATTTTATTCAGAAAGAGCTTGACAGACGCAAACCGGGACAGTCTGAAATAACTACTCAGCGAAAAGAGGAGGATAAGATTGAATTATTATCCGGAATATTTGATGGAAAAACTACAGGAGCTCCAATAGGTTTTATCTTAAAAAATAAGGATAGTAAACCGGAACATTATGAAGATTTAAAAAATGTATTTCGTCCTTCAACAGCAGATTATACATATTTCAACAAATACGGTATACGCGATTATATGGGAGGCGGAAGAGCTTCTGCTAGGGAAACTGCTTCATGGGTTGTTGCGGGTGCTATTGCAAAACTTTATCTTAAAGAACAAGGAATTGAAATTAAAGCATTTACTTCACAAATTGGAAACATAAAGCTTGATAAACCTTATTTTGAGCTTGATTTATCAAAGACAGAGAACAATATTGTTAGATGTCCGGATGATGTGATTGCTAAAAAGATGATTGATTTGATTAAACAATTAAAAGCAGATGGTGATAGTATAGGTGGTGTTGTAAGCTGTGTGATAAAGGGTGTTCCTGTGGGTTTGGGTGAGCCTGTTTTCGATAAGCTGCATGCAGACCTGTGAAAAGCCATGCTGAGTATTAACGCTGCAAAAGGTTTTGAATATGGCTCCGGCTTTGACGGAGTGACAATGAAAGGCTCTGAACTTAATGATGCTTTCATTATTAAAAACGGGAAAATCTCAACATTGACAAATAATTCCGGAGGCATACAGGGAGGAATATCTAATGGTCAGGACATTTATTTCAAAGTCGTTTTCAAGCCAACTGCTTCAATAGCACAGAGGCAACAGACAGTAGACCTTAAAGGCAATCCAATAGACCTGGAAATAAAAGGAAGACACGACCCATGTATTGTTCCCCGAGCAGTTCCTGTTGTAGAGGCTATGGCTGCAATTACCCTTGCTGACCATTTTCTTCTATATAATTCAAGAAATAAGCGAAGCGATTCATGAGCTCATTTGTGTTTAAAATATTATAGCGAATAAAAATGAAATGATTGTTATGATTAAAAGCAGAATTATTCTATTATCTATAATTATCTCTTTATTTTTTTGTTCTCAGTCTGGATTTACTTCCGTCTTTACAAAACATAAAGCTAATAATATTGATGTCGGAGTACAGGCTATTATTTCTCCTGTTAGCGGGTATAATCTTAATTATTTTGAACTTGTTACTGTGAGAATATTTAATTATGGTACAGATGATGTTAGCAATATCCCTGTTTCATACAGAACAGATGATGGAATTATTTTTACTGATACAGTGAAAATAACACTTAATGATAATGATTATGTTGATTATACTTTCACGACCAGGATAGATCTTAGCAAAAATGGAGTATATAATATCACAGCCTACACCTTACTTGCAGGAGACCAGGACAATTCAAATGATGCTGCTAATGCTCAAATTGAGAATATGTCAAGCTCATATTGCCCTTCTTCATCTATATACCCTTTATTTGAAAATATTGGCAGGGTAAAGCTCAGTAACCTTGATTATGGTTCTGACACTCCTGTTTATAATAACTCTTTGTGCAGTAATTCCTATAGTGATTTTACTTCATCTTTAGCTCCTGTAAAGCTTATCATTGATTCAGTTTATATTATTGAAGTAAGCCAGATTCATGACTTTGACCGGTTTAATTCATGCTTTATAAATGTTTTTATTGATTATAACAATGACGGAGTGTTTGATTACTATACTGAAAGAGTTACTGGAATGCAGACCTTTGTGGATGAGACCACTGTTAAAAGCAGCTTTAAAGTCAGTGCAAATGCAAAGACAGGTATAACAAGAATGCGGATAATTATGAGAGAGGGTGCGGAAGCATCTACAGCTCTTCCATGCGGAACTTACAACTGGGGAGAGACAGAGGATTACAGTGTGCTGATTTTTCCATATATAAAGTATGATGCGGGAGTAGTAAACATTATTGTTCCTTCCTCAAAGGAAGGAGAGGGGAATGTTATATTTCCAAAAGTAGTTGTGAGAAATTATGGCTCTGAAGACATAAGCTCGATGGATGTATCTTACAGGCTTAATTATAGCACTCCTGTTAATACGAAATGGACTGGAGTTTTAAAACCTGCTAAAACAGACACCATAACATTGTCTTCTTTCACAGTTCCTGTTTATGATAATGAGATTTGCATTTACACAACTCTGAAAGGTGATACAAACCTTTTTAATGATCAGTTGTGTAAGTCATTTTACGGTAATCCTAAAATTGATGTCGGAGCATTTGACCTTATAAGTCCGCAACATGGTGATTGCTTTTCTGCTTCAGAGATTGTAACAGTTAGAGTTAAAAATTACGGTTCTAAACCAATAGATTTCAGCCTGCATAATATGATAACAACTGTGAATATAGCTGGTATCAGAAATGTGATATTAAAAGATACATTGAAATCAGGCATACTTGCTATTGATGGTTATGTTGATATAATATTTAAGACAAGGCTTGATATGTCTGAAGGAGGTGATTATAATTTTGAGTCAAATGCATTTATTGACGGGGACGGAGTTCATTCGAATGATGCAATGCCACAGCAGGCATTCAGCGTTTATAGCACTATAACAAACTTTCCCTATTATGAGAATTTTGAATCCTTCATGCCTGGAGTACCCGGAATATTTGATAATGGTTGGACTTCAGGCTGTCAATCTTCTCCTTTAATTTGTAAATATCGCTGGCAGGTTATGATGGGAGTAATTCCTGACACTACCACAGGTCCCTGGACAGACCACACTCTTGGCACAAAAGCCGGAACCTATATCTTTGTTCAGGCAGAATCTGCCGGCAGTCCCGCATATGCTGTTAGTCCTTGCCTGGATTTGAATCAACTGAAAAATCCGCATCTCAGCTTCTGGTATCATATGGCAGGAAAGGATATTAATAATATCCATATTGATATTTATAATGGTTCGGAATGGATATCAGACATTTTTACAATCACAGGTCCAAAGCAGAAAGATAAGGATGACTTATGGAAACAGGCAATTCTTGACCTCACTGCTTTTAAGGGTATAGCTAAAATAAGATTTGTTGCTGAGAGAGGTGCAGGTACCTCAGGGGATATAGCTATTGACGATGTTTCTGTTTATCAGCCTAAGCAAACTGATGCCGGAGTATTTGCTGTTGTTAATCCTGCTCTTCCATATGCAAAAGAAGGTACTTCTGTACCTGTGAAAGTTACAATTAAGAATTACGGTTTAACACCCGTCACTTCAGTTAATGTTGGTTATAAAGCCGGTAATTCTGCACCTGTGATTGAAACCTGGACAGGAAATCTTGCCGCAAATAGTACCTCTGACTATACTTTTACCAATACTTTAAATGTAATCAGTGGTAAATATAACATAACTGTTTTTGTACGGCTTGCTAATGACAGCAATAAAACTAATGATACAGTTAAAATTAATTTTACAGGACTTCTTACCAAACCTCCTTTTTTAGAAACATTTGAAAGCTTTGCTGCAGGAGGTTCTGGAATACTTAAGAATGACTGGACACAAAAGAATTTCGCAAACTATATCTGGAAGATTAACAGCGGACCAACTGGCACTGCCGGTACAGGACCTATAGCTGACCATACTCTTGGAACTGCAAATGGTAAATATATATTTACTGATGCTTCAAATGGAAATAATAGTGATATTGCATATCTTATAAGTCCACTTGTTGATTTAAGTGTTTTTAAATATCCTAAGCTTAGTTTCTGGTATTACTTCTATGGTTCGGATATTAATGAAATGCAGGTTCAGATATACAGTTCCGGCAAATGGAGAAATATTAATTTGCTGAAAGGACAGGTTCAAACAAGTCATAGGGCTCAGTGGAAGCAAATGACAGCAGATCTTTCAGCATATAAAGACATTATAAAGCTAAGGTTCACATGTATAAGAGGAGTGGGAGCGAAAGGAGATATGGCAATTGATGATGTCAGTATATATGATTCGGCACCATCAGACGCTGCAGTTCAGTCAATAAATTTTCCGTCTATATTTGCTGCAAATGCTTTGACGCAGCAGAAAATCGAAGTGACAATAAAGAATACAGGTCAGCAAAATCTTAAAACTATTTATCTGGGATATATCTTATCTGATAATAAACCCCTGATTGAGAAATGGAATGGTATGCTGGCTCATGACAGCACTATGAAATATACATTCCTGACAGGCTATTCTGTTCCTGCGGGCGAATACACAATTAAATGTTTCATAGAGGTTTTAAATGATACAAACACTACTAATGATACAATAGAAAAGAAGTTTATCGGACTTGCAAGGATTGCTGTGCCTTATACAGACAATTTTGAAGGAAAGAATTATTTCTACAGTGATGACCCTATTTATCACTGGATGCAAGGTATACCAGGCTCTTCCTTTATCCCTTCTGCTGCACCTGACAGCAAGCAGGAAGATAAAAATCTGTGGGCTACAAATTTAAATGGCGGCTACAAGGGTGAGGCAGAATATGCATTATACACCCCCAAATTCGATTTCAGCAATACAAGCGGTGCAACTCTTAGCTTTTGGCACTATATCAATTTTGCTGACAATCCTGATTTCGGAAGAGTAATGTACTCAACTGATGCTGATACAACATGGGTAACGCTTGGCTATATGGGTGACCCGAATGGCACTAACTGGTATAATCTTAAAAAAGAAGGAAATCATTGCTGGAATTTTATGAATAATAGTAATTGGCTTAAATCAAGTTATAAACTTACTCAGTTCAATCATTATCAGTTTCCTGTTAGATTCAAGTTCAGCTTTAATTCATCTGCAACAACCAATAATATTACAAAAGGTTGGGCTATAGATAATTTTTCAATAACTCTTCCTCCTGCAAAATCAGATGCAGGAGTTATGTCAATTGCTGAGCCTGCAAGCTATACACCATCAGGAACACTTGTGCAGGTGAAAGTACAAGTGTCAAATTTCGGAAAGGATACGCTTTATGCCATTCCTGTGGCTTATCAGGTGGATAATAGCTCAACTGTTTCCGAAACATATACTGGTAAGTTATTGCCCGATTCATCTGTCAGCTATACTTTCAATTCTAAGTTCACTGCTAAATATGCTTATAATCTCTGTGCATTCACTCAGCTTGCAAATGACGGAAACAGGTCGAATGATAAGATATGTTTTTACAGCTTTAAAGATGTCGGGGTTTACTGGATTGAAAAACCTCTTAGCGATGCTTTGATTGACACTGATACAAAAGTTACCGTTACAATTAAAAATTATGGAATATCGGAAATAGATTCAACAGATATAACATATACTATAGATGGTGTTCCGCAGTCAAAAGAAACATGGAAAGGAAAGCTTTTGCCGGATGAGCTTGCAAGCTATACTTTCATAAAGAGTTTGCAATTTAAGGTTGGAGCTTTTAATCTCTGTGCTTACACTACATTACAGTTTGATGCAAATGCAGCAAATAACAAGAGCTGCAAGTCAATTGATATAATCAATTCTATTTCTCAATTCTCCATTCTCCATTCTCAATTCTCCATTCTCAATTTATACCCCAATCCCTGTTCTGATTATACAATTATCAAATACTACTTACCAGAACCTTCTGATGTGAGAGTTGATGTTTATAATATTTATGGTATTAGGGTAAATTCAGAAAAAGAAAAAACAATAGCAGGAACCAATTACTTACGACTTACTACTTACTACTTACGACAAGGCATCTATTATTATACCCTATCATATAAAGGTCAAAGACTGACTGGCTCTTTGATTAAGATGAATAAATAGAGAAAATACTTATAATCTAATATTCTCTATTGTTCTATATGTAAAGCACGAAGGTTTTTGTTTTTAATACTCTATTATCTAAGATATTTGTATGAATGTTGTAAGCCTGTTGCATAGGCGTTGTATGCTTGTTGCTACGGACTATCTACGGGCTATGTACGGGCTATGTACGGGCTACTGTTTGCGAATCGCACTCTTTGCCATGCAGGCGTAAGGATAAATGCCTGTTTTTTGAAGGTTTGATATTGCACATTTACTTTCTTCTGCAATACCCTTAAAAATAATATTTATAAACCTTAAAGTCATTTTAAATTTAAATCTAATTTTTTAATTCCAACTTCTATATTCTAACTTCCAGTTTCCAGCCGCAAATATACTACAAAAACTCTTTCGTGTCAAGTGTTTTTGAAAAAATATTTTTCAACAAATATGCATAGGGATGACATCGCTTGAAGCGATGTCATCCCTAATAAAATTTTAGTACTTATGTTCTTCTGTTTCGAGTTCGATTTCGGTGATTTTCTTTTTGTTCATAGCTTTCCATACATACCAGATATAAGCTATTACAAAAGGAATGATGAAAGTCACGTAGGTCATACTTCTGAGAGTATAAAGGCTTGATGATGCATTCTCGATTGTTAGAGATGATTGTAAATTAAAGGTTGATGGATAGAAGGAAGTGTTATTAAATCCTGCAATTAACAGAAGGCTGAATACTGTCAAGATAGTTCCAAAACCTGCAAACCATATGCCTTTCCTGCTTTCTTTGAATATTGTAATAAATAATGACCATAAAACAAGCACTACGCCGGTTAAAAATAAAATTGTTATAACAGGCATCTGGAGAAGGTTGTAGAGGTACTTGTATTTCTCAAGAGAAACAATTTTAGTAACTGGGTCAACAGCAAATCCCTTTTCAATAAATAGAATTGCAAGAAATGTGAGGAAAGGAATGAGAAATAAAATGGAATTAAGCTTTAAATGTTTTTTGGATTTTTCCCATATTGCATTGTAATCAATAGTATTTATGAAATACATCAAAGCAAGACAGCGTGTAAGAAAGAATACAGAGATGCCAAGAAGCAGGTTCTGAATATTCAATGCAGCTTCCAAACCGTGAGCAGGATTTTCCCACCTGGATAAATTGTTTTCATTAACAGAAAACTCACTGCCTGTGAAGAAAGTACCGACTGCTGCACCAATAAGCACAGTTGCCAGCAAGCCATTAACAAACAGAAAAACTTCAAATGTCCTGTTACCTAAAAGATTGTCAGGTTTGCGTTTGTATTCATAAGATACTGCCTGAAGAATAAATCCTAATAATATCAGCATCCAAACCCAATAGGCTCCACCGAAACTTGTGGAATAAAACAAAGGAAATGAAGCGAAAAAAGCTCCGCCGAATGTGACTAATGTTGTAAAGGTCAAATCCCATTTACGACCAATTGAATTAATAATTAAATTCCTTTCTATATCATTTTTACCTATTGTAAATATCAGAGTTTGTCCTCCCTGAATAAACATCATAAATACCAGGATTCCTCCAAGTAATGATATAATTATCCACCAGTAATGCTGAAAATCCAATAATGTAAGGTTGTCCATTTATTTAAATTTTGAAATTTAGTAATTAGGTAAATGAGTAATTTCGTTATGATTTATGATTTTTTATTTGTGATAGCATAATTTTTATTTCTGCAATCAATAGCACAGTGAATAATACAGCAAATATGAAAAAAGTGGTTTTGACAGCAATGCTGCTGATATGAGATGTTGCCATTTTAACAGGCAGTAAATCCTGGATTGCCCAGGGTTGTCTTCCAAACTCAGCTACTACCCATCCAAGCTCGGAAGCAAGATAGCCTAAGGGAATTGACCAGACCGCAAGCCATAAGAGCCAGCGATATTTTACAAGGGCTTTTTTATAAGATAAAAAGAGAAAAATAATAAAAAGAAAAATAAAATATATCCCAAGCATAACCATTATACGAAAGCTGTAAAATATCAAAGGTACATTGGGAACTATCTCTTCAGCCTTATCAAGAAAGCCATAACCCATAAAATGAGAATATTCCTGGAAGGAATAATAAGCTTTATTCATAGATTCTGTATCACCTGACTTTTTTGCATTTTTATAATCGGCAAGTGCATTGACAGACTGTTTCCCCTTTTTAATTTTATCATCAGCAGAAAGAAAGACTTCATTATCATTACCATATACAAGGTCATCAATACCGGGAACAAATGTTCCTGCCTTACGATTTGCAAGAAGTGAAAGTAGTTTTGGAATCTCAACTTTAAAAAGGAAATCATCATTATAGTCACCAGTTTTTTTTGCAGGGTTGGTGATACCTACTAATACAAGCCCTGCATCTTTCTTGCCTTTATAAAGTGATTCCATTGCTGCAAACTTCATAGGTTGTTTTTGCGCTATCTGATATCCTGATTCATCACCTGTAAATGCTACAAGCAAAGCAGATAGTATGCCAAATATTGCAACCACCTTGATGCTTTTTGCTGCAAGCTCTTTGTTTCTGTCTTTTAGCAGAAACCAAGAGCTGATACCGAGAACGAATAATGCTGCAAGTAAATAGCCTGAGCTGACAGTATGCAGAAACTTGTTTATTGCTACTGGAGAAAATAATACTGCCCAGAAATCAACCATTTCACATCTTGCTGTATCGGGATTGAAAGTCATACCAACAGGATATTGCATCCATGCATTTGCGACTAGTATCCATAAGGCTGATAAATTTGAACCTATGAAAACAAGCCAGGTTGATGTTAGATGAAACCTTCTGCTGACTTTGTTCCAGCCAAACAGCATTACTACTACAAATGTTGATTCAAGGAAGAAAGCCATTATTCCTTCTATAGCAAGCGGAGTGCCGAATATATCTCCTACAATCCATGAATAGTTAGACCAATTAGTGCCAAACTCAAATTCAAGAATAATTCCGGTAGCCACACCTATTGCAAAGTTAATAGCAAACAGCTTCATCCAGAATTTTGTAATGTCTTTCCATATTTGCTTTTTTGACCTGTAATAGATTGTTTCTGTTATAGCAAGAATGAAAGATAGTCCCAATGTAAGAGGAACAAAAATCCAATGGTATATTGCTGTTAGAGCAAACTGTGCTCTCGACCAGTCCACAAGGGCTATATCTGTGTTTGTCATTTTTTAATTAATGAGTTAATAACATATTCACTTTTTTCTTTATCATTTTTAAAGTTTTTCTTTAAAAAATCATTAAAAAAGAAAACTTTCAGTATTGCAAACATTATAAACAATTTAATGAAAATAATAATCATTAACTTTTTAGTAAGTTTGCCGGTATTATTTATTAAATCTTTATAAATTGATATTAATTTATACACTTATTAATTAGACTTTTTTATATTAAAAAAACAAAGATAGGAAAAATACTTTTGAGCAAATGCCTGACATTATCAATATTAACAATTTTTTAGAAATATCCCGTGAATTGCCCGTCATTGATGTGAGGTCACCTTGTGAATTTGCTCATGCTCATATACCATTTGCTCATAATTTGCCTTTATTTACTGATGAGGAACGTGCCTTAGTAGGTACGAGATATAACCAGTCAGGTAAAGAAGACGCTATACTTTTTGCATTAAAAATTGTTGGTACTAAGCTTGCTGATTATGTGAATAAAGCATCAGAGATTAATCCTTTGAAAGAAGCTCTTGTTCATTGCTGGCGGGGAGGTATGCGCAGTAATTCAATGGGCTGGCTGCTGGAAACTGCAGGATTTAAAATTCATATACTTGAGGGTGGTTATAGGGAATACAGACGATATGTCAGAAAAAGCTTTGAAAAAAAAATAAATATTTTAATTCTTGGTGGGATGACCGGGAGTGGTAAAACAGAGATTTTGAAGCAGATTTCAGAAAAGGGTAACCAGGTTTTAGACCTTGAAAAACTTGCCTCTCACAGAGGTTCGGTTTTAGGTTCTCTCGGTCAATCTCCACAACCTACTAACGAACAATTTGAAAATAATCTTTTTTATGAATGGAATAAACTTGATTTTTCAAAACCTGTCTGGATTGAGGATGAAAGTTTTCAGCTTGGTTATGTGAATATTCCTCAGCCTCTTTATGCACAAATGGAGACAGCTCCGGTTATTAATATTCAGGTAAGTAAGGAATTTAGAATAAAAAGATTGGTTCATGAATATTCTATTTATGATATAGATGTTATAAAACAATGTTTAATAAAATTGGAAAAAAGAATTGGTGGAAAGAATCTTAAAATTATAACTGATGCACTTGATAATAAAGATTTTTCATTTGTCTCATCTTTGCTCCTTGATTACTATGATAAAACATATTCTTTCGCACTCGCTAAAAGAAATAAACTTTATGAATTAGAGACTAAAGATGATATACCATCCGTAAATGCTGAAAAGATAATTGATTTTGCAAATAGTTCAATATTGCATTAGTTTTATTTTAATTTAAATAAAATTTGTATTTTTGATTTTTTAAATTTTCTGTCTAATTTTTATGATCAAATTCAGTTTATTCATATTGTCAATTATATTGATTTTAAATGTAAATCAAACTTATGGACAGCCATTATTTAATGCATTTCAAAACATCAACGAAGATGCATTGAAAAATTCAAAAGGTTATGATTATTTAAAAAAGCTGACTTCTGAAATTGGTCATCGTTATACAGGTTCTGAGAATGCCAAAAGCGGGGAGGGGTTTGTTTATAGTTTATTTAAGTCTCTTGGTATGGATGAAGTAAAATACCAGGAATTTGAATTTCCTTCAGCTATAAGATTTAAAATCACATTTGGTTGGTATTATCAGTCAGTATTCAGAAACATCCAGACTATTAAAGCATCTTCATTTACGCCTGTTACCGATATAATGCATATAAGCAACAGGATTATAGATGTTGGAAATGGACTTGAAGAAGACTATGAAAGACTTGGTAAGCAAGTGAAAAATAAAATTTTATTGATAAACGCCGGAATTATCACAACTGATACTAGTTTAAGAAATATTTCTATCAGGGAAAAAACTGATTTGGCTGTAATTAATAAAGCTGATGCAATAATATTTATTGATGAAAATCCCAATGGTTCAATACATTCAGGTAAGTTTCCCAAAGGAGAAGAATATCCAATTCCTGTTTTTAATATAAGTAATAAAGATGGAGATAGTCTGAGAAAAAATATCCAGGCTAAGTTTAAATACCGTACTGTTTTAGAAATAAACAATTATAAAGGTATGGTAAAAGCCCGAAATATTATTGGAACTTTGAAGGGTACTGAATTTCCTAATGAATACATTATAATTGGAGGCCACCTTGATAGCTGGGATATTGGTACAGGAGCAATGGATAATGGTTTAGGCTCAATGGAAACTATTGATATAGCACGTTCCTTTACATCCCTTAAACTTAACCATAAACGTACTATTATTTTTATTAACTTTATGGGCGAAGAACAATTTTTATATGGTTCAAGAACGTATGTTAAAATGTTAAAAGATTCAAACCTGCTGAAAAATGTGAGAGTCTATATAAATCTGGTTAAATCTGGTAATCCTGTTGGCTATAATACTTCTGCTGATGCTTTTAAATCAGTGCTTGACTCAGTAGGAGAAATTTTTAATAAAATTGACCCTGATTATAAAAATAATAATAAAGTCTCAATGAAAACCGGCAGCGATCATCAACCCTTTATGCTTTATGGAGTTCCCGTTGTTGTACCTGTTTCAATGCTTAATTTAAAGAGAGAGGACTGTCATCACCGTGATTGTGACCGGTTTGATATTATCAATAAACAGGATATGGTAAATAATAATTGTTTTACTACGATGCTGTTATATTATTTTGCCAATATTAAATCAATTCCTCCTCAAATGACGCAGGACCAAACAAAAGCCCAATTACTAAAGCTTAAACTTAAAGAATCCCTTATTTTTATGGGAGATTGGCGTTGGGATAATTAATCCTGATAGTCTGATTATTAGGTATTTTCTATTTTTGTTTATAAAAAATTTAATTTTTATGAATATCTTTTAATCAATTTTAGTATATTTGCATATTCCTTAAATATTTGTATTATGGAACAGACAGAGAAAAAAAATAGTAAAATTGGCTATAAGATTACAATCATATTGCAATTTGTGATTATTGTAATTCTTGTTTGGTTATTATTATCTGTAAGAACTCAAAATGCAAAAGTAGTTAATGAGAAAGAGATTAAAGCTCACGTTCTCCTTGAAGATCTTAATTCTCTTATGTCTGAGCATGACAGCATTAAAGTTGAGTATTCACAGCTTGCTGATAAAATCTCACAGAAAGATAGTGTTATCAAATCGTACGCTGCTGAGATACAAAAACTCATTGCACAACAGGCAGACTATAAACGTATAAAGAAAAAACTTAATTATTTGAGAAATATTACTCAGGGTTACGTTCGTCAGATAGATTCTTTATTTAAGGAAAATCAGGTTCTTAAAAATGAAAATATTTATATAACAAATAAATATGAAAAGACACAAAAGACTAATGTCGAATTATTAAAAGATAAAGCCCAGCTTTCAGAAAAAGTTTCAATGGCATCTGTCCTTAAAGCAGCTAATATTTCTGTCAGCACTGTTAAGATAATTTCAATTAATAAAGAAAAAGCAACTGACAAGGCTTCTAAAGCTGATAAAATAAAGGTATGTTTCACATTGCTTGAAAATCCTGTTGCACCATCAGGAATCAGAACAATTTACGTGCGGATTTCCAGACCTGATAAAAAAATCATAAGTGAGGGTTTAGAAGATATTTATTCATTTGATATGAATGGTCAGAAACTGC